>PHBF01000054.1 GCA_002841905.1 Deltaproteobacteria bacterium HGW-Deltaproteobacteria-17 | reverse complement strand
GGGGTCGGTGAGTACAACATGCAAGTGGTTACTCATGGCGCAAAAGGCGTGAATCTGCACCGGGTGCTGGGCCTGGGCATCGGCGATGCAGTAGAGGATGGCCTCGCGCAATTCCTTGGAGGGACGCAGGAAATAGCGTCGCTCGGAGGTGTTGCGGGTGATCAGGTAGGAGGCGTCTTCATCGTAGGGAAAAGCCTGGACCATGAGGCTCCTGGGCGCGCCAGGGTGATGTCGGTCAAACGACTGGGGTTCTGGCGACGTCCGCTTTATTGTCGTGGCCTGATGGAGACGGTTGCAGGAAAAGCGCCACCGTGGTCAAGATTCTGTATTCCAGTGGTGCACGTGCCCCACTGTTTTACAGCAGCAGCGGAAAATTCCAGCGTCGAAGCCCACCACGAAGAATGCAAAAAACAAAGGCGTGGAGAGATCAATCAGCGTCGGATTTGAGTTTGGGGTCGGCGCTGTCCGGGAAGGAGACATCGAGTTCGACCGTGACGTGGATCTCGGCGCGGGGGTCCAGGCGCTGGAAGATACAAAGGGGTGGAAGGACCCTATTGTGCAAATCCCGCTAGTTCCCGTACAGGACCGCCACGGGGGTCAGGCTGTCCGCTGTGGTGTTGTTTCCAAGGAGACGATACTGGTAGTTCCTGCCCCAACAGAAGGGTCGGCCCACTCCCTGGGACACGCAAGTACGGCTGAAACCAGGAAAGATCCGGGTCACACCGGTCGCCACGGTGACGGTGACGAGCCCGGTGGAGGGATTCGTGGTGCCGTCCCCCAGCTCCCCGTACGAATTGCTCCCCCAGCATTGGACCTGGCCACCGGTCAATCGGGCACATGCGTGAGATATCCCCACGGCGACCTCCGCGACCCCGGACAGGCCGGCCACCGGCGTCGGGACGTTCCCCATGCCTCCCCCCCAACAGGAGACTGTGCCATCGGTGAGGAGCGCGCAGTTCCCGTTGCCACCCGAAGAGAGCGCAACGACCGAAGTGAGCCCGGGGACCGCCTTGGCACGAGGGCTGTTGGTCGACGTGCCATCCCCCAGTTGGTAGGAATCGCCCCGTCCCCAGCACCAGACCGTGCCGGCCAGGCCCAGGGCGCAGGTGTGGAAGGTCCCGGCGGAGACCGAGGCGATCCCGGTCAACGGGTTGCTGCTCTGGTCGACGGCCAGCCCGGGAGTGGAATGCGGCACGCTGTCGAGGGCGTATCCACCGCCCAACTGGCCATAGCCGTGGCTGCCCCAACAGGCCACGTTGCCGTTGGTCTGCGCCACGCAACTGTGGTAATCCCCCAAGGCGAGGGACCGGACATTGCTGATGCTGGCCGAAACCGGCGTCGAGGTGTTGGTCGTCGACCCGTTGCCCAGCTGGCCCATGTCGCCGATCCCCCAGCACTTGACCGAAGAGCCGATCCTGGCACAGGCATGACCCACCCCTGAATGCACCTCGTTGGCCCCGTTGACGTTGATCACGCGTGTCGGCGTGTAGCGGGTCGTGGTGGTGCCGTCCCCCAACTGACCGGCTCCGTTGTACCCCCAGCACTTCACATAGCCGTCATCCGTCAGCGCACACGCGAACATGTTCCCCTTGTTGGCCATCATGGACACCGCGTGGCAGTTCGCCAGGAACGGATCACAAGATGCAGAGCAACTGATGCTGCCGCCCCAATATCCCTGCAGGGCGCAGGTCAACCCGTTGAGGTTGGCGCCGTCGCAGATCTCGCCTCCCTGCAGCACGCCATCTCCGCAACGGCCGTAGGTGGCACAATCCGAAAGGTCAAAAGCGCACGAGGGACCACAGAGAAGATCTCCGCCATAATACCCGAGTGAAGTACACGTCTCCGAGTTGAGGTCGCCCGAATCGCAGGTCTCCCCCCAGGTGTCCTGAATCATGCCGTCCCCGCAGTAGCCGGTCGCCTCGCATGCTGTGAGGTCGAGCCTACAGGCTGCGCCGCACGTCGGCTCCCCTCCATGGAAACCCTCCGAGACACAGGTGACGCCGCCGAGGGCGGCCCCGTCGCATTCCTCTCCGGCGCCGGTCTGGATGATGCCGTCCCCGCAGGATCCACCACAGGCGGTGAAGTCGAAGGCGCAACCGGCGTCACAGGCGAGGATGCCGTCGTGATATCCGAGGGTCGTGCAGGTCTGCGAGGCGAGCTCCTCCCCGTCACAGGTCTCGCCGGCGCCCTCCTGGATCACCCCGTCGCCGCAGGATCCGCCGCAGGCGCTCAGATCCAGTCGGCACGTGGTGTCACAGGCGAGGACCCCCGGATACTGACCCAGGGTTTCACACGTCGCGCCGTCCAGATTCAGCCCGTCGCAAGCCTCACCGAAGGCATCCTGGATGACGCCATCGCCACATTGCCCGACGCATGCCGTGGTGTCGAAGAGGCAGGCCTCCGAACAGCGCAGGGTTCCCTGGTAGAAGCCCAGACCCGAACAGGATCCGCCGTTGAGGTTCGTCCCCTCGCATTCCTCAAAAGGCGCAGTGACCGTGCCGTCACCACAATAGCCATCCCGCTCGCATCCCGTGAGATCAAACCGGCACGACGGGAGGCAGGAGAGCACCCCCCGATCATACCCGAGCAGCCGGCAGGACTGCCCGCCCAGCTCGGTGCCGTCACATTGCTCGCCGTCGCTTTCGTGGATCAACCCGTCCCCGCATCGTGCGACGCCGCAATCGGTCGTGATGAATTGGCAGTCGGTGGAACAGGAGAGGTTCCCGGCGACATTGTAAAAACCCAGGCTGGCGCAGCTCTCGTTATCCAGGTTTGTACCGTCGCACTCCTCCCCCGGATCGAGGAAGCCGTCGCCGCAGGAGTCGACGTTCTTGGTGTCGGCGTCGCAGCCCCACGCCCAGAGGCAGATCGCCAGGGTCAACGTGAGCACAGTCTTGCGCATCATGGTGTTTCCTCCCGAATGCCCTCAGGTTAATCGAGTCTCGAACCGGATTCAAGGGCGACGTTGGGAGAGCCGTGGCCCGCTGGGAGTATGGCCCGGGCCGGATCGGACCCACCGGAAATTTGCGAAAGTGTAAAGTCGCGTGTAAGGCTGGGTGATGCCTGACGCGTTGGGTTACGTGTAGGTATATGTGTTCACTTCTATGTATGGAGACGACCCCATGGAACGCGATCCGCACCTTCTGGAACCTGGAAAAATCCCCGTCGCACCCCGGACCACGGCGCCGGCCGTGCCCTCCCCGGAAGCGGGCCCCGCGGCCCCCACCCTGTACGAGCAGGCGCTCACCCTCCCATTCTCCGACCAGGTGGCGCTGCTCCAGGGCGCGCTGTCCTTCAACCGCTCCCAGGTCGCCGAGGTGATGCAGGTCTCCCGGCCGACCCTCTATGCCTGGATCGCCGGCGCCGAGCCGGGACCCCAGAAGACCCGCCGGATGCTCACCCTGCTGGGGCTGGTCTCCCGGGCGGGCCTCTGCGCCGATCGCCCGCTCCTGCCGCGCTTCGTGCGGCATCCGCTCTCCGAGCACGGGACCTCCCTGCTCGAGCTGCTCCGGCAGGACGCGCCCCCGGAGGGGCCCTGCCTGCGGACGCTGGTCCAGGCCCGGGAGATGACCGCGCGCTGGACCGGGCGCGCCCGCCGTCCGCCGGCCGAAACGCCACCGCCACCACCCGCCCGGACCCCGCCTTCGGCGCCCCGGCGCGACACCCCGGAGTTCAACCACGTCCTGCTGTGACCCCAGGGCTCCTTGACAGTTGCGCAGACCCCGTGAATACTTCCCGTCGGAGGACCGCAGTTCATGCGCCACAGCCCCCGCCATGAAAATGCCGCCGTGATTCTGCTCCAGACGTTGATCCTTCTCCTGGCGATGGGGTCCGGCTCCTGCGCCATGCCCCTGCAGGCGCGCACCGCCGAGGTCCTGGCGCCCGGGCGGGGGCAGTTCGGCGGCCAGATCGGAGGCAGCTTCGGCTCCTCCAAACTCCCCGACGCGATCCCACCCGAAATGATGGCCAACTGGGCCTTCTCCGGGCGCCTGGGCGTGGCCCCCCGCGTGGAGATCCTGGCCGAGGTGGGCTGGCTGCGGCAGCTGGGCGCGGCGCGCCTGGATCTGCTCAACGTCCGGCGCGGCAGCCCCGTCTCCCTGGCCCTGATGGCGCAGGGCGGCGGCAAGGTGGTGGCCGAGCGCGACGCCGGCAGCCCCGACGCGGAGGCGACCCGGTGGGGCTATGAGAAGGAGCTCGGTTGCGGCGTGGATCTCAGCATGCCCCTGTGGGACATCCTGGAGCCCTTGATGAATCTGGCGCTCTCCCACGGCGCCCAGTGGTATCACGTGCCCAAGACCGATCCCTACCTGGGCCTCGAGGAGAGCCATTACCTCCTGCTGAACCGCACCGAGACCCGCCTGGAGCTCACCTTCGGCCTGGCGCTGCACGTGACCCCGGAGCGCGTGCCTCTGCAGATCATCCTGGGCGTGACCCCGTACTGGATCGTGGACACCCCCGGCGTGCCCGGAGCGGGCGACACCCACCCCGACGGCGTGACCTTCAGCCTCGGCATCACGGCCGCGCTCGAGCTCTGGCGCCGCTAGCCTGATTCAGCGGGTGTGGATGACGATGATGTCGTCGCTTCCCAGATTGCCCTGGCCGCTCAGATTCCCATCGGAATAACCAACTGCAAAGACGTCCCCCAAGGCCGTGACCCCGATACCCAGGCCCTCTTCCTCACCCGTGGTGCCGTAACCCCGACTCCAGGAGCGGACCCCTGAGAAATAAAACTTGGTGACAAACACGTCATACAATCCGTTGGAGACCAGGGAATCCAGGGTGCCGGAGAAAAACCCCGTCACGAAAATCTCCTGACCATCCGCAGAGGTGGCGACATCCATGGCATTGGAATAACTGTCCACGACCCCGCCCCATTGGCGCAGCCAGGCCTCGGTCCCGTCGGTCCCCACCTTGATCAGGACGCATTCGTTGAATCCGACCCGCGTGAACCCCGGAAAGGAACCCGCGGTGTATCCTGAAATGTAGAGGAAGCCGTCGGAGGAAAGGGCCAGACCGGTCTGCCGATCGGTCGAGGAGGTCCCCCACATCCGGACCCACAACAGATCCCCGTCGGGGCTGTATTTGGCCAGAAAAATGTCATCCCCGCCACGGTGGGTCTGGCCCCCCAGGGAACCAGCCGTGGTGCCGGCGATGTACAGGTTGCCCGCGCCATCGCGGACGATTTTTCTGCCGATGTCCGAAGCGGTCGATCCCAGGGTCCGGGACCAGGTCGTGCCCCCCGAAGGCAGCATCTTGATCAGGATCGCGTCCGGCGTGGTCGAGGTGGTCTGCCCCACGATGTACCGGTTGTCCGCCTCATCCACCACGAGATCGTGGGCATACGACGTGTTGTACTGATACGTATACAAGCGGGTTCCGGTCGCCGTGTACTTGGAAATGAATGAATTTTTCATGTTGCCGAAGGGATTTCCGTCGATGCCGCTCCCGGAGATGCCGATGCCGTACACGTTCCCGGCGGGGTCCCGGGTGACCGAGCGGGGCTCGTCCCAGATTGATGAGCCCCATACACTGGTCCACAATCGAGTCCCGTCGGAGCCGTACCGGCTGAGAAAGATCTCGGTGCTTGAGACCAGGGAATACAAGCCGGTGATGAAATACCCCTGGCTGTCATCCATTTCGATGTCCACGCCCTGGTCCTGGTACCGGTAGCCGAACTGATCGATCTCGCGACAGGATCCCTCGGTGATTTCACAGGTGTCGGAGCAGGCGGGGGTGCCAAAGGGCAGGTAGAAGGCGCTGCAACCAACCCCCCCAGCTCGGTCTGATCACATTCCTCGGAAGCCTGGATGATCCGGTCCCCGCAATAGCCATCGCAGCCCGTTGTCACAATGCGACATTGGGCATCACAGGCGAGTTCGCCCGGGTGCATCCCCAGGCTCACACAGGTGGCTCCCGAAAATGCCGCTCCGTCGCAGGCTTCGTAGGGACTCTGGACCACCCCGTCGCCACAGCGGCCCGTGCACGAGGACACGTCCAGCCCGCACTCCGACGTGCAGCGCAACTGCCCGGAGTGAAAGCCGAGCGTTTCACAGGTCTGGCCCGCGGTGTTGAGCCCGTCACACGCCTCGGACGGCTGGACGATGAGGTCACCGCAAAGACCTCCACAAAGGCGGGTATCAAATCGGCAATGGTCCGCACATCGCAACGTCCCTGGATACAGGCCCAGGCTTTCGCAGGTTTGACCAGCCATCTCCGCCGTGTCGCAATCCTCGCTGTCGGGCTGGATCTCACCGTCCCCGCAGAATCCACCCTGCTCACACAGGGAAACATCATAGGTGCATGCGTTGCTGCAACGGACCGTGCCGGTGTGGAAGCCGAGGTCGCCGCAGGTGACGTCCACCTCGAGGGATCGGTCGCATTCCTCACCAGGATCAAGGATCTGGTTTCCGCACGTGACGGGACCCTTGTTGGAGCTTTCACAGTGGACGAGCAGCAAGGACAGCAAGGAAAGAAATAATTGAACTTTCATTGTTTCACCGCCTCTGACAGGGTCATCAGTCTAGTAAAAATGACACATTTTCGCCAACACTTTTTTTTCCTGGACCACTCTTCTTTTCGAGGTGTTCAAATCGGAATGCTTTCAGCTTGCGTACCAAAAGAAAATAGAAAATATTCAGTGTGCTCTGACCGGAGGAAAAATCGATGCGTTTCTTGTCGCAACTGTCAGTCCTCATCGTCCTTTTCATTGTACAAGTACAGACGGGTTGCGACGGAGGCGGCTCAGGCAGTTCCTGGCGCTGGACGGAGATCTCCGCCGGCACCACCCACACCTGCGGCATTGCCCGCACCGATCTGTACTGCTGGGGATCCAATTCCCACGGGCAGCTGGGCACGCAGGATGCCATGGACCGACCCTTTCCGGTCCTGATCGAACCCGCCGGTGGCTGGACCAAGGTGAGTTCAGGGAACGGCCACACCTGTGGAATACGTCAGGGCACGCTGCTGTGCTGGGGGGCCAACCACTTCGGCCAGCTGGGCCTGGGGACGCTCAACAACACCGCCGTACCGACCCAGGTGGGCATGGCCGATGACTGGGAGCAGGTGAGCGTGGGGGACGGCTATGCCTGCGGACTGCGGTCCGGAGCCCTCCTGTGCTGGGGGAACAACGCCAGCGGGCAGCTGGGGATGACGGGGCAGCAGCAATTCTCCGCGCCGGCCGAGGTCATGCCCGGGACCCGTTGGGAAACCGTCGCCACCTCGGTACATCATACCTGCGGCATCGCGGAATCGAAGTTGTATTGCTGGGGCCAGAACCGATCCGGAGAGCTCGGGGCCGGCAACACGAGCGACTCCTCCACACCCGTACGGATCGGCTCCGAGGACGGATGGCAGACGGTCAGCCTGGGGAACGATTTCACCTGCGGCGTGCTGCTCGGGGCCCTGTACTGCTGGGGGGACAACACCTATTTCCAGACCGGCACGGGCATCCCCGGCTATCAACTCCAGCCGGCCCGGGTGGGTGACCAGACGGACTGGACGGATGTCACCGCGGGCGGCAGACACACCTGCGGCATCCTGGACGGCAACCTGTATTGCTGGGGGGACAACGAGCATGGGCAGACCGCATTGAGCCTGGAGACTCCGGTCATCAACCTGCCCAGGCAGGCTTCGGGATCCAGCCCCTGGAAGAAGATCAGCGCTGGCGAGGAGCACACCTGCGGCATTTTTGATTCCACCCAGTACTGCTGGGGTTCCGACAGCGGAGAAAAGCTGGGCAATGGTGCCCTGGGCGGCGGCTTCAACAAGACGACCTTCACGCCGGAGCCTGGCATCCTGCTTTTTCCTTCCGATGAAATCATCGTCGAAGAGGGCGGCGCCGAAGCCGGATTCTACGCCATTCTCACCTCGAAACCACGCCAGGACGTGTCCCTGACGGGGTTCACCTCCGTTCCGAATCAACTCGAATTTGAATCCATGCCCGTGGTCTTCACCCCTGAGAACTGGGACATTCCCAGGAGAATCATGGTCCGGGGCATGAACGACCACACGGTGGACGAGGATGAAAGCTTTGAACTCCAGCTTGGACCCGCATCCTCCTCCGATGGGCGGTTCGACGGGAAGTTGTCCAACGCCATTCCCGTGACCAGCCGGAACACGGATGTGTGCGAGCTCGAGGTCCAGCTGGATGGCTCCTACGTCTACCAGACGGGATCCCATGTCTACGCCTCCGTGACTCTGCGCTCCAGGCCCGCCGCACCGGTCGAGGTCCAGATCCAGACCGACCCGGAAACCGGACTCGCCACGACGCCGGAGACCCTGACCTTCGAGCCCGACAACTGGAACATCCCCCAGCGTTTCACCATCGTCGGCATCCCGGATGCCGCACTGGCCTACGTCACCTCCCACGAGCTCCGCTTTTCCATCATCTCCGCTTCCGGAGATGCCTGCTATCAGGGCATGGTGAAATCGGAGTCGATCCTCCGGTACGACACGGGGGGGCCGTGGATCATGGACTTCCACACCAACGTCGGCAACTGCGCCGTGGATGACACGGGGACGGCCTGGTGCTGGGGCCCCCGGTACGCCGGTGACGGCAGCCAGATTGACCGGTTCTCCCCCGTGGCGGTGGAGGCTCCGGCGGGGATCCACTTCACCCAGATCACGACCGGGATGTCCTTCTCCTGCGCACTGGACACCGACCGGAACGCCTGGTGCTGGGGCTACAATTACTATGGACAACTCGGGAACAACGCCACGAACACGACCTGGGTGCCCAACGCGGTGACCATGCCCGCGGGCGTGGGTTTCACCCGGATCCGCTCCGGACATGATTTCACGCTGGCGCTGGACCTGACCGGAAAACTGTGGGCCTGGGGCGCCAACGGGTATGGGCAGACCGGCACGGGATCGTCCGTCGATCGTAAGACACCAGTGGAAGTCATCTCCAACATCCAGGAATTTTCGGCCGGCGCCGCCCACGCCTGCGCCATCGACAACCTTCACCGCACCTACTGCTGGGGAGCCAATGACGCCGGGCAACTGGGCTCCGGCACCACCACGAGCGCCTCGACGCCGAGACAACTCACGATGCAGGCCGGGGTGACCTTCACGAAGATCCTGGCCTTCAGTTCCACCACCTGCGCGATCGACAACACCGGACGCCCCTGGTGCTGGGGGTTGAACACCTATGGTGGCGTGGGTGACGGGACCACCACCAACCGCAGCCTCCCGGTCCAGCTGCAGACCCCCGGAGAAACCTTCGTCTCGCTGGCCGGCGCACGCTACACGGTGGTGGCCACCGCGACCTCCGGCCGCGCCTATGCGTGGGGACGGGACGATCAATCCCAACTGGGAACCGGAGGAACCACCAACCGGCTCGTGCCCACGGTCGTCGACTTCGACGGCCTCCTCCCCGACAGCGTCTGGATCGGCACGGAGCATGGGTGCGGGCTCACCGGATCGCGCCGGCTCCACTGCTGGGGCATCAACACCGAGGGCGCCCTGGGCGACGGTTCGAACGCGGATCGACCCACCCCGGTGCCTGTGGCCTTCCCAGGTTTGAGGCAATATGCGTCCTTGTCGGTCCGGGCCAACACGGGTTGCGCCTCCGATGTGGAGGGCCGGGTCTGGTGCTGGGGGGACAACAGCGCCGGCCAGCTGGCGTGGGACACATCCACGGAGGCGTTCGCCCCCCTTCCCGTTCTGGCCCTGGCCGACGAACGGATCCTGCAGGTCGCCGTCGGGGATGCCCATGCCTGTGCCCTCAGGGAAAACGGTAATGTGTGGTGCTGGGGATTCAATCAGAGCGGCCAGCTCGGCAACGGGGGATTGGCCGACTCGGTGAACCCCATCCTCGTCGGCGCCGGTTCGAGGGTCTTCAACAGCCTCCATGCGGGTGCCCACCACACCTGCGGACTCTGGCAGGGAACCGTGTACTGCTGGGGGCGCAACGATCACGGGCAGATCGGGAACCGCGCGCTCACCATCGATCCCGTCACCCTGCCCTTCATGCTGCCGGACCTGCAGGGGGTCGTGACCTCCCTTTCCACGGGCGCCAACCACAACTGCGTCCTCGACGAGGACGGACAGATCTGGTGCTGGGGTTTCAACACGGACGGACAGATCGGAGACGGCACCCTCGACGACGCCCGCGGCGTCCAACGGATCACGACCGAGGAGGACACGCGCTTCTCGCGGGTGGCCGCAGGGGGCCGGCACTCGTGCGCGCTGGATGTGGACGGCCACATCTGGTGCTGGGGAAACAACAATCTGAAGCAACTGGGCTGCGAGACCCCTGCGGACACGCCCGTCACCAGCCCCATCCGTCTGGAATTCGACGAGGACATCCGGTTCATCGAGCTGGCGGCCGGAGGGAACCACACCTGCGCCGTCGACGAACAGCAAAAACTGTGGTGCTGGGGCAACAACGACCGGGGCCAACTGGGGTCGTCCTCGGACCTGCCCGCCGTGGCCACCCCGGAGCCGGTGCCCACCACCGGCGGTGTGGCCGTGATCGCCCTCTCCCTGGGCCACCAGCACACCTGCCTCATCGATGAGGCCGGCTGGCTCTTCTGCTGGGGGGACAACACCTACGCCCAGTCAGGTCCGGCCGGCATGACCCGCATCCTGCAACCCAACGCCATGCTCGAATGAACCTTCCCCGGCAGACAACCTGATCGAGCGG
>PHBF01000501.1 GCA_002841905.1 Deltaproteobacteria bacterium HGW-Deltaproteobacteria-17 | reverse complement strand
CCGGCGGCCCCGCCGGCCGACGAGGATGAGATCGCCGTCAAGCCTGTCCGGAAGAGCGATGTGGTGCCGCCGAAGGTCCTCCACATGCAACCTCCGGTGTACCCGGAGAACGGCTACGCCGAGCCGCCCGGTGTGAGCGTGGTGCTCAAGATCATGGTGACCGTCGAAGGCACGGTGGACGGGGTCGAGATCACGAAGTCCGGCGGGGAGCTCTTCGACCGCGCCGCCATGGACGCGGTGGTGCATTGGAAGTTCGCCCCTGCCACCTACGAGGGTCAACCCGTGGCCGTGCGCATCGCCGTCCCGTTCGAGTTCCCCCCCCGGGCGCGGCCCAAGCCACCTGTGGGGACGGAAAAGCCCGGCGTGAAGCCCGACCCCGCGACGGCCAAGCCCGGGCCCGCGACAGGCAAGCCCGACCCCGCGACGGCCAAGCCCGGGCCCGCGTCAGGCAAGGACGGCGAGGTGCTCGTGCACGGGGTGAGGAAGATCCCCCGGCTGCCCGTGGTGGGTTCGTTTGTCGTGGACCGGAAGATCCTGTCCGCAGCGCCCCAGCCCACCGCAGCCGACATGCTGCGTACCGTGCCTGGCTTCTACGTCGGTCATCCCCAGGCCGACGGCATCGCCAACGCCCTGTTCATGCGCGGCTTCAACGCCGAACATGGCCAGGACTTCGAACTGTTCGCCGGCGAGGTGCCGATCAACCTCACCGGACACCTGCACGCCCAGGGCTACGCGGACATGCACTTCCTGATCCCGGAGGTCATCGCGGGGCTGGACGTGATCGAGGGGGTCTTCGATCCCGTCCAGGGCGACTTCGCCGTCGCCGGAAGCGGCTTCTTCCGCTACGGTGTCACCACGCGCGGCACCCGCCTCGCCCTCACTTTGGGCAGCTTCAACCACCGTCGCCTGCTGTTCCTCCACGCGCCCCGCGGCGGGCACCCCGAGACGTTCATGGCCGTCGCGCTCAAGTCCGGGGACGGCTACGGCCCAGGCAACCGATCCTCCGAGAGCATCACCGCGATCGGGCGGTACCACCTGGCCCTGGGCACGCGCACGGCCCTGACCCTTCACGCGGGCGCCTACGCCGGCCGCTCGGTGCTCCCGGGCCTGCTGAGGCTCGACGACTACCAGGCGGGTTCGGTCGGCTTCTTCGACTCCTACGCCTTCCCCACAGCCCAGGCCCAGTCCGCCTATTTCACGCGGATGGAGGCCTCCCTCAGGCTGGTCCATGAACTGTCGTCACTGAAGGAGCGCTGGGAGTTCTCCGCCTACGTGCTGCGCACCGACTTCATGCTGCGCCAGAACCTCTCGGGCTTCCTGCTGTGGTATCCCGACGAGCCGGAGCTTCGCGGCGCCGGTGACCTGCACCTCCAGACCAACCTCGACGACACGCTGGGTGCGAAGCTGCAGTACTTCAGCGGGCGGATGCGGCTCCTGGACCGCTTCCCCACCGAGTTCACGGCGGCCTCCA
>PHBF01000500.1 GCA_002841905.1 Deltaproteobacteria bacterium HGW-Deltaproteobacteria-17 | reverse complement strand
GCCGCCGTGGGCCTCGACGATCTTGTGGACGATTGCAAGGCCCAGGCCCGTTCCAGAAGGTTTGGTCGTGTAATAGGGCTCGAAGATCAACTCCGGATCCGGCACGCCGGTGCCATGATCCTCGATGTGGAAATGAAGATACCGGCGGCTGACGGTGACCCAGAACGTGACCGGGACGTCCTTCCCCGCATCCTTCTGGGCGTGTATCGCGTTCTCGATGATGTTCAGCAACGCCCGCTTCATGAGCATGCGATCGACGTTGAGCCTGGCGTCCCGGGGCAGACGGTCCCGCAGCACCAGCGAGGAGGCCCCCCAGGTCACGTTGGCGAGCTCCACGAGCTCGTTGACGAACTCGGCCACCGGGATCACCTGCACCTGCTTGTCCGGGAGCCGCGCCAGCGCCCCGAAGGCCTCGACGAGCTTCTGCAGGTCGGCCACCTCTTCGCGGACCATCTTGACGGCCGTGTCCACCAGGTTGGCGTACTTGGCATTGTCACGCGGCGCCTTCTCGTGGATCTGCTGCACCGCCAGCAGGATCGGCGTCAGCGGGTTCTTGATCTCGTGGGCCAGCCGCCGCGCCACCTCCTGCCAGGCGCCCATGCGTTCGAGATAGCGGATGCGCTTGCGGTTGGCCGACATCTCCTTGACCATGCCGTTGAAGTCGGCCACCAGCGTGGCCAGCTCGTCGGTGCGCGTCTTGGCCTCCACGCTCACGTCGAGGCGCCCTTCGGCCACCGCGCGCGTGGCCGTGGCCAGGTTGCGGATCGAGCGGGTCACGTTCTTCAGGAAGGCGTTGGCCGCCAGGTAGGACGCCAGCACGATCACACACAGGGCGATGAAGAAGAGGCTCCAGTAGTATTTCCGGATTCCCTGGTAGATCCGCAGGATCTGGACGCTCTCCTCGTAGTTGGTGGCCAGGTTCTCGTAGTTCTTCATGTCATCCGGAGGCGCGGCGAGCAGGATCCGGATGTCGAAGTGCGGCGTCGCATGGATATGTGCCAGATGACGGTACTCCGAGGTCAGCAGCACCGGCCGGCTCACCTCGTACACCGGGACCGGGCGGCGGCCGGCCCCCGGGTCCATCCATGACTTTTGGGATTGTGAACTGAGGGGCGGGAAGATCGCGATCTCGGCGATCTCCCCGGTGGTCTCGAGCAGCTCCTGGAGCAGGGGACCGCTGGCGGCGGAGAAAGGCCCGGCGGGGAGCCGCCGCTCGAGCTGGTGTCCGAGCAACTGTGCCTGCATCGAATAGCGCTGCTTCTTGTCGTGGACCAGCGAGAGGAACGAGTTCGTGACGGGGTTCTTGGTCCGGATCAGGTTCTGCAGGTGGTTCTGCACCAGTTGGTCGTGCGCTGACATCAAATAATAAAGCAGGCCCATCGCGAGAAACGACGGGATGACCGACGCCGTAAGCAGCGAAAAGTAGATCCGGGAGGAGATCGTGTGCTTCACGGCGACAGCACCTCCCGGC
>PHBF01000499.1 GCA_002841905.1 Deltaproteobacteria bacterium HGW-Deltaproteobacteria-17 | reverse complement strand
CGCGTGCGAACGAACCCGGGCCGCTCGGCGAGAAACTCAAGGATCCGAAACTGGGTCAGCGTGAGGTCCACCGGCGAGCCTTCCATCTCGATCGTGTGCCGTTCGCGGTCGATCACCAGCCTCCCGCCCAGCATCTCGATCCGGGCCGAGTCGGGCTCGGCGTCGCGCCGCCGCAGCGCCGCCCGAATCCTCGCCAGCAAGACCCTGGGGCTGAAGGGCTTGGTGACATAGTCCTCGGCCCCCAGCTCCAGGCCCGCCACGATATCCGATTCCTCCCCCCGGGCCGACACCATGAGAATCGGGACCATCCGGGTCGCCCGCTCGCGCTTGAGCCTCCGGCAGACCTCCAGACCGTCGAGGTCCGGGAGCATGATGTCGAGGATCACCAGCTCCGGGGGCCTGTCGGCCTCCATCTCCTTCAACGCCGCCCGGCCCGAGGCCACGATCGTGGAAGAATCCCCCTCGCGCGCCAGATGAAACTGGATCAGGCGGGCGATGTCGGGCTCGTCCTCGACGATCAGCACTCGTTCTCGCGTCATCGCGGCGCTCCTTCGCGCTTCCACCACGGGGCTTCCCACTCCGAGATTCCGTGTGAATGTCACGCCTCGTCCTCCCGGGCATGGCCCGACTCCCCGGCATGGCCCGAGCCTATTGTCCTCCGAAGCCCTCCCTTGCGCAACGCCGCGACGCATGATTGACAATATTCTCACAATGCGGCTGGTTCTCGCCCCCTACGACCTTCTGCCCCCTTCCATCGAGGCCTCGCTCGCGCTTACGCTGGCCTCCGAGTCGGGCGGCGTCGTCACCCTCGCCCCGGCCCCGCTCGAGGGCGATTCGCCCGAATCCCTCCGCGAGGCGGGCGCGAAAACCCCGCGATTTCTCCGGCTCCTCGACGCCTGGCGCTGGTCCGCACCCCTCTGGCGGGCCGGGCTGCTGCGGGGACGCCACCTGGATCATCTCCCCCTCGACGAGATTCGCGCGGCCTGCGCCAGGCTCGCCCATGATCCCGCCGCGGCCTCACTGCGGCCCTACGCGCGGCGGCGCCTCTTCTCCGATCCCGACGCCTATCTTGACTCCCTCTCGCGCGACCTGCTCAGAGGGGGAGGGGATCCGGCCATGACGCTTCCCGTGCGCGCGGGCTTCGAACGCTTCGCGGCCCGCCACGCTCTCATTCTGGTCCGAGGCGAGCCCCGCCCCCACTCCCGGCGCCTGGGCGGTCGATCGCCGACCGCCTCTTCGCCGCTGCTTCGGTTGACGATTCCTCTTCTGACGGGCGAAGCCGCGACTTCGCTTCTGGCGTTGCGCGCCATGCTGAGGCCTCAGCTCGACTCGCTCCGGCACGCCCTGGCGAGCGCCCTGGCCCGGGCGCGCGAGGCGGGCGGTGAGCGCGAGCGTTCCGGGGAGCGCAAGCCCCGGCTCGCCTTCCAGTTCGGCGGCCTTCCTCCCGGTCGAACCCCGGCGCGCGATCCGGTCCAGCG
>PHBF01000053.1 GCA_002841905.1 Deltaproteobacteria bacterium HGW-Deltaproteobacteria-17 | reverse complement strand
GGCGGAGATCAGGTTGTCGATCCTACTCACGGAGCCACTCCTTCTCCTGCGGGGTCAGGAGCTGGTGGAAGTGCACCTCCAGCACGTCCCCGACGCGGAACAGGGTCATCCATCCACGGTTGGCCGCTTCCTCGGCCAGGTCGAAGCCACACCCCGAGGAACACTCCAGGAGGCGGAAAAACTCGGTCTCGAAGAGCCGCGTGCCGCGCGCGCCGGAGAGAAAACCCAGCAGCAGGGCGAAGGCGGCCGCACCTGCGGTGGCCCTGGGGCTGGTGCGAACCTTGCGCATGACGCCGCGAAGGTGGCCGGACTTGGTCCAGGAGGAGTTGAGGTTCTGCGCCGCCGAGGTCAGGGTGGCCGTGGAGAACCGCCCCGGGTGCTTGTGCTCGATGAAGTTCTCCATGTCCGCCGTGGTAAATATGGTTCCTTGGGGAGTCTTCAGGATCTTCGGGGCCGACTCCCGCAGCAGTTGATCGCGGGTGACCGCACACAGCAGAGCCAGCAGCGGCCGGCCAGCCGGGTCGCGTTCCCAGTAGTACAGCAGCGCGCGGAACACGAGGTCCTGCGAATCGAGGGAGTACAGTTCCACCAGGTGTCTCAGGGAGAGGCTGCGCGTCTTCCCCGAGCGCTTGCCCAGGCAGTTCTCCTCGACGATGGCCCGGGTGTATTCGGTCAGGGTGGCGTCCGGTCCCGGGACCGCGTCCAGCAGGGTGGTCAACTCCGCCAGCATGATGGTGCGCGCCGTGTGGGCCCCGCCTGCATCCGGGCGGAAGCCGAAGCGGGTCAACTTGCTCTTCGCCGTTCGTGACATGATGCCTCTTTTTGCGCGTTGCCGAGCATCCCCACCGTGGGGATCATGGCCGGGACTCGAAAACCGTACTTTTCAATACGTAGAATGTCAAGGAGAGTCCCCGACGCAGCGGATGATTCTCAGGGGAGAGTAGACGGTCAGGCACGAAGATCCTGACGACCGCGTCGAAGAAAGCGAGGAAGGTGGGCTACTTCTTGGGCGGGTTGTTTCCGCGGCCGCCTCCGGACGGATGCCCAGGTACGGTGCTCGGCCCGTTCGGCGGAGCGCCCTTGCCACCGCCACCACCCTTGCCGCCACCGCAGCCGCCTTTACCACTGCCACAACCGCTTGCAAAACTGATCGAAAGTCGCATTCCTCCAAGCTAAACCGCCCGCGCCGAAGCACGGACGGCAGTCGGGTGATCACACCTGGTCCATGTACCAGGAGTCGCCGTTGACGTCGATCTCGTCCTCCTCGATGTACCTCGGGAGCGACACAAACTGAACGACCCCCGGGTCGTCGACGTATTCGATGCACTCCAGCGGGACATCCCGCGACGAAGACGATGTGAAAAGGACCAGGAAGAACATCCAGCAGGACATGATGGACCTCCTTCGATACGTCCCTTCGGACGCGGGTGGTGGTTGTTTCTGACGGCGGATTAGTCCTGGGATGCGCACATGCTCCTGTATCCACACCCCGAACACCGCCAGGATTTTCTCTTCGGCAAAGCCAGCTCCGGCTGTTCAGCGCGCAGTGCGGTCTCGATCCAGAAGCTGGCAGAAGCGGCCTGCATCAGAGCAGCGCGTTCCTCACGTTCCTCGTCGAACCTGCTGATCGGCGCCACGATGACGGAGGGCTCTTTGGTGCGGACCAAGAACTGGTAGGACAAGTCCACGGACTGCACACCGAGGAGCTGCTTCACGGCCCAGCTGTAGAGACTCATTTGAAGGTCAGGCGAGCGGGTGCGGTCGGGGTCCAGGCGGGCACAGGTTTTGTGATCGACAATCGAGATTTTCCCGGCGGTTTCGATCAGCAGATCGAGCGTGCCCAGGAGGGCTTCCGGGAGGAGTTTTCCAGAGATGGGATTGTGTAAGGCGACGGTGATTCGCTGTTCGACGGCGAGCACGTGGTCTGGGCGGGCGCCTCGCTGCAGGAAGACACGCAGAAGGGCTTGAGCGGATTTCTTGAGGGAGTCGGGCGTCTCGCCCTTGGTGAAGTGGATGGGGACGTCGCGAGGCGCATCGATGACGGCCGCAAAGAGGTCGGTGAGCTCGGAGAGGGAGGGTTCGGTGCGGCTCTGACGAAGCTGGTTATAGAACAGAGAAAGACTCTCGTGGAGTGCACTTCCGAAAACCAGGGAGGCGGACACATCCTGTGGCTTGTCGGCGCAGCAATATTTTTTCCAGAATTCCCATGGGCACTCTGTCATCGTCGTGATTGAACTCGCGGAAAGATGAATCGAGTCACCGAGCTGCGGTGCGGGAATGGTTACCATTTTGGCCTCCGATCAGTTCGGAGATCAGCGTGCTGGCCTCCTTGGTGGTCAGATACGAGATGGCGCGCCCGTACCTGGATTTGCAGGTCGCCTCAAACGAAGGCCAGTCCCCAGACATCTTCTCAGCCACAAGGCTCCTGAGCGTGGCCATCTGTCTCGAACTCACGCGTCCTTTTTCATCGACGGCGGGCGCCGGCGTTTCGGGGACAACGGGCTGCGGGGTGTCGGTGGTGATGGGCGCGTTCGGCTGCGTCGCGCGATGGTCGTTGATGATCTCGCCGAGCGCGATGATGACGTCAGACACGGCGTCCGCCAACTCCTTGAAATGTTTCTGGTATTCGTTCATGATTTTGGTCCTTTCCTGGTGAAGATGTCGATGAGAATTTGGACAATGACGATGGCGATCTTGAGGCGTGGATCCATGGTTGCCTCCTACGCGGCGAGCTGCAACGCGGTGTTGAGCGCATGCTGCTTCAACTGCATGCCCTGCCCGAGCCACGCGGAGTGGACGCGGGCGTCGGCGTTGCCGGAGTTTCGCTCGTGGTCGATGAACTCGACAATCGAGTTGTAGGCACGCCACCAGGTCGTGTCCGTGACGTCGGTTCCGAACCCCTGCTCGAACCTCTGGATGATTCTGTCACGGGTCCCACGGGCCCGGTTGCGCAGGGCACCCTCTTCAGGGTCGGGGAAGAGCCACAGCAAGTACTCTCGCAACTGGTTGGCGTTGATGCTGCGGCGGGCGAGGTAGCGGTAGGCCTCGGCGCTGTCGTCGAAGGTGCGGTTAACGCCGGCCAGATATTCTCCCACGTCGCGGATGCGGGCGGCAGCGGTGGCGGTGTGCCTGATCGAGAGACGCTTGTCAGCGGTGCCACTCTTCAGCGCCATGGCCAACGTATTTTGACATACGACCCTAACGGGTGTGAAAGCGATCGTGACTGGGCTTGAGCCATTATGACTGTTGGTCAAAAGCAGGTACTTATCGACCAGGTCGTCGCCGATGATGCGCATGGTGTTTTTGAGACGCGCCAAGGCCCAGACGATACGGCCGCCCTTGAGCGAGCCAGCCGTGTCGTAGGTCACGAGCCCGGTCTCGATTACCCGGTCGAAGAATCGGAATGCATCGATGTTCTGGATTGGCTTGTACTGCTGGCCAACGACACCCAGCGTATCCAATCTGGTGACGCCGTTCTCCACCTTGCGACGAACCATCGCGTAGTTATCAGGCACGGCGACGGCTCGGTAACTACCGTTGACCGCGACCACTGCCTCCATTGGTTCCTTTTGAACCTCCCAGTCGAGCCCTGCGGCACGGATGGCCTGGGACGCGGTCTCGGGCGGGTCCTCCAAGACCGTGCCGAGCCCGTGCCAGGGCGGCTGGACGACGAAGAATCCTGATTCAAAATCGTGTGACATGGTCTACCTCCTTGTTTTTGTTGTGAAAATTGGGTTATCGGCGGGTGAGTGTCCGCTTCATGGTTCTTGTACCAGGAAAACGCGGAAAACCGCATCATTGCAGGGAATTTTGATTCGCCCGCAGGTTTTCGCGGAAAAAGACGTTGATTTTACTGGGATTTTCGAGGCTCTTGCGGGTGAACGGTGCGCTTTTCCCCTATTCATTTAAGGGAGTGAAAAAAAATAAAGTGGGAGTGTTTTTTTCGGGGTACCAGGGGTGTATTAGACCGAACCGCACGACTCACCCGCAGATGCATAGAAAACGTCAGCAATTACAGGGACTTTTCGTGCGCCAACCCTGCGGGAGAATTCCTCGTTGACCTGCGCGGTGTGGCCGAGTACTATCAACAATCTTCTGGAGGACCGACATGACCAACAAGACGTGGATCACAATGACGCTGGCTGCCTGTTTGATGCTGTGGAGCTGCGACGACACCTCGAAAAAGACGGAGGGCTGCGGCAACGATATTGTCGAGACCGGGGAAGCCTGCGATGGGACTGACTTTGCAGGAATGACGTGTGCCAGCTTCGGACAACCCGCCGGCCACCTGACCTGTACGAGCGAATGTACCCTCGACCTCAGTCAATGCCGCGCCGTCGCCGAATGTGGCGACGGTTTCATCGACGACGGTGAAGTCTGCGACACCAATCAATTCGGGGAGATAACCTGTGCGAGCTTCGGTCATGAGGCCGGAGTGCTGGTCTGCACCGAAACCTGCACCATCGACTCATCCGGTTGCCATGACCTGGTGGATTGCGGAAACGGAATTCTCGAAGAAGGGGAGACTTGTGACGGGACTGAGTTAGCTGGAGCCACGTGTGAGACGCTGGGGTACGGAGGTGGAACGCTGAGTTGCGCGTTAACATGCCTGTTCGATGAGGGCCAGTGCACGATGGATCTGATCTCTCCGAACGTCGGGACGTTGATCCACGTTCCCACCGGGACGTTCCAGCGTGATGGAACGCCGTCGAACCTGAGTGTGGTGTCGGCGTTTCGTATGAGCAAGTACGAAATCACCCGGGCCCAGTGGGGGCCGGTGACGGGGTGGGCAGATCCGAGCGACAATACCGCATCATACAGTTTGCTCGATCCAGTGCAGAATGTGAATTGGTACTACGCCATCGCGTTCTGCAACAAGTTGAGCCTGCTTGAGGGGCTGACTCCGGTATACACGGTGAGTGGTGTTGACTTCAGCACGCTGCAGGACTGGGAGATCCCGACGAGTGACAACACCGCATGGAACGCAGCGACAGCGGACTGGGAAGCAAATGGGTACCGTTTACCCACGGAGATGGAGTGGATGTGGGCCGCCATGGGGGCGGACACGGCCAACCCGGGCGCGGTAAACACGACCGGATACACGAAGGCCTTCGCGGGGAGCACTGGCAGCAATTTCATCGGGGACTACGCGGTGTTCGGATACGGCACCTCCGAGACCGGGCGCACGACGACGCAGCGGACGAACATGGCGGGCTCGAAGCTGGCCAACGAACTGGGATTTTACGACCTCTCCGGGAACGTGTACGAGTGGATCTGGGACTGGGCCGAAGCGTCGTATCCCACGGGGACGGTGACGGACTATAGGGGGCCGGCCTCGGGGACATGGCGTATGAGGCGCGGGGGCGATTGGGTCGACGGTGCGTCGGCGTGTGCCATGGCCGATTGGAACGCCAGCCCCCCTGGTAACCGGTTTAAAACCTTCGGCTTCCGCGTCGTCCGCAACTGACCCGCGCACACCTCCCCGACCGCCGGATCGCGGGGAGAGCGTTCACGGGGAACCTCTCCGAGGTCGCTCTCCGGTCTCGTTGACCTGCACGTTGACCCGCAGGTTGACCCAGAGTTGACCCAGAGTTGACCCAGAGTTGACCTGAACGTCCGTCAACAGCCCCTGACAGTTACGATTTACCGGGTGTGAAGGAACGAAGAGAAACCGTTGTGCAGTGAGGGTTTTCTCGCATTTTCCCAGGCCCGAAACGGATGAAATGAAGGTCGGCTCGTTGCGCCCTTTCCAGAACGCAGATCTTCATTCGTTCACGTCCGTTTCATAGGGGGAACTCGGCCTTGAGCTTGTCGTCCCACTCGTCGGCGACCTCGGAGAGCGTGCGCACGAGGTCGACGAACTCGGGATAGTCCAGGCCTTCGAGGCCGCGCAGGGCCCGCAGGTAGATCTTCTTCTCCGTGAAGTCCACCGCGAAGGCGCCGTCCTTGGTCTTGAGCAGGTTCAACTCCAGCAGCTTGGAGAACAGGGGCAGCTGCTTCTTCTCGGGCAGGTCCATGATGTAGGCCAGGAAGATCAGCACGTTCTGCTCGGGGAAGACGTTGATGCCCAGGGTGGCCGAGCCGCGCGCGATGTAGGTGAACCCGGATTCGTCCACCGGACGCAGGGGAATGCCCAGCTGCTCCGAGAACTGGCGGATGTAGTTGTTGACCTGAGCGATTTTCGGGTTTTCCATGGGCGCCTCCGGGTGCCGGACCTTCAACAGAATCCTGTACGGCGGCCGGAAGCATAGCAATGTGCAGCCATCCTGTCAAACGCGCCCTCGGACCCGCGCACACGGCCATGGACCGCGGACGGTTTCGCGTGTATGCTCGCGGACATGGAAACGACCCGCCGGGACCAGTTTTCACATCGTGCCAAAGCTGTCTTCTACGCCAGACTTGCGCTGGACGCCTTCGGCGTGCTGTTCCTGCTGGCGCCATCCTGGGCCTCGGCGAGCACCCCCTTCCTGTGGTGGGCGCTGTTTATATATTTTGTCCTGCTGGCCGGTCACGTGACGTCCTATTTATGGATTGACCACAAGGGCGACCGCGTGGTGTTCTTCCTGTCGCTGTGCCTGGACACGCTGGCGCTGGGTTCGGTCATCGTGCTCACCGGCGGGCTGGCCAGCCCGCTGATGTCCGGGCACATCCTCTACGCGGTGTTCTTCGCGATCCTGTATCCCCACCCGCTGGCGATCCTGCCGCCGCTGCTGCTGCTGCCCGTGATCGCCAAGATCTCCCAGCTCACGGGCATGGAGAAGCCCGGCCGCGACCTGCTGCTGCTGCTGTGGTACTCGGGCCTGGATCTGATCATCGTGTACGTCGTGGTGTACTTCGATCTGCAGGAGAACCTCCAGTTCCGCAACATCCTGTCCCTTTCGCAGGAGCGGCAGCGGCTCGGGCGCGTGGCCGAGCGCCAGCGCATGGCCCGCGAGATGCACGACGGTCTCGGGGCGATCCTGTCCACGATCAAGATCCAGAGCGAGTTCGTGTGCGAGCTGGCGCAGTCCGACAGCGAGCTCAAGACCGAGGCCGAGGAGCTCCAGCAGCGCACCAACCTGGCGCTGGCGGAGCTGCGGCGCGCGGTCCGCATCCTGCGCGACGACTTCGACCTGACCAACTCCCTCGAGGAGTTGATCCTCAACCTCTCCTCGATCTGGAAGTTCGAGGCGAAACTGACGACCAACCTCGAGACGCGCACGCTGCCGGTGAACCGGCAGCTGCACCTGTACCGCATCGTGCAGGAGGCGCTGACCAACGCCGGCAAGCACGCCCGAGCGCAGACGGTCCGGGTGCTCATCATGTTCGACGAGTCGCCGCCGGAGTGGGCGTCCGACGGTTTCTCCGGCGCGGGCCTGCGGCTGGAGATCACCGATGACGGCCGCGGCTTCCCGGTGGAGCAGCAGAAACAGGGTCACTACGGGCTCGTGCACCTGCAGGAGCGGGCCGCCGAGATGGGCGGGTTCTGCCGGATCTCGAGCGCGCCCGACGAGGGGACCTCCATCACCGGCTGGTTCCCTGTGGAAGAGGAAGTGATGACATGACGAGAATCCAACCTGCCGCCAGGCAGTCGCCGGAGGCGCCCGCAAAAGGGCGCCGGAAAATCCCCCTGCTGCCCGCGGGCCTGCTCCTGCTCGCGCTGCTGGCGGTCACGCCGACGGCCGCGGCCGACCCCTTCGGACCGAGGTTCGTCGGCGGCCTCGACCCGGGGATTCCCACCCACGTGGCCAACACCGGCATCTACACCAACCCGGCGGTCATCGGCCGGCTCAGGACCAACACGGCGGTCTTCCACTTCTCCCCGATGTTCCAGACCCTCGATGTCGATCGCGCCACCATCGACTCCGCCACCGGACTGCCGGATCCCGCCGGGGACACGGCCTTCCCCAACGTGAACATCACCCACAACCTGCTCGACTTCTACGTCGGCTTCACGACCAACTTCGGCATGGACCGGATCACCCTCGGGCTCGCCTTCTTCGCCCCCCAGCGGCAGGAGCTGCACACCACGCACCCGGCGCTGCGCTACCACCTGGTCGACCGGTCCATCGCCAACTACTTCCTCACGCCGGCGCTCTCGGTGAAGCTGCACCGCAAGTTCCACGCGGGCTTCGGCCTCAGTTACGCGTTCTCCACCTTCGACGTCACCATGACGCGCGACCGCTACCTGCGCGGCGACCTGCCCGACACCGCGCCCCAGCGCTACGAGGCCGGCGGGGACAACGACGAGAAGGTGCACGCCGCGGGCACCGACAACAACTTCGGCTTCCACTTCGGCTTCCTGTGGCAGCTCGACAAGTTCATCTTCCTGGCGGGCTCCTACCGCAGCAAGATCCGCGCGCTGGACTACACCCAGATCAAGGCCGACGGGAGCGGCTCGATCTCGCGGGTCACCACCGAGGACGGCCCGATCACGCTCTCCGGCAACGCCAAGCTCGTGACGACCTTCCCGGACACGGCCAACCTGGGCATCGTCCGCCGCTTCTCCCGCGACTGGTGGTTCGACGCCACGGTCACCTGGACCCGCTGGGAGGCGCACAAGAACTGGAAATACTACCTCTCCGGCCGGGAGCTGGCCAACTCCAACCTGACCAACTGGGATCTGAACATCACCGAGTACCGGGGCTTCCAGGACACCTTCTCCCCCCAGGTGACGGCGTTCTACCGGTCCGCGACGGGCTTTGAGGCCATCATCTCCCTGCGCTACGGTCCGCCGGCGGTGCCGGAGAAATGGGTCAGCGCCGCGGCCGTGGACAACCACGCCGTCGAAGCCCTGTTCAGCGTGTCCTACCAGATCACCGATTTCCTCACGGCCCGGCTCGGCTATGCGCTGGAATACATGATCCCGCTGACCGTCAATGAATCGGGATACGATCCGTCCGCGGCCCAGGCCTGCCTTGACAGCCACATCGACGTGGTGTGGTCCGAGGCCTGCCGCGCCACCTACGGCGGCCGCGCCCTTCCGACGGCCGCGGGCGATTACCGCAAGATCACCCACCAGATCGGGCTCGGGCTCGAGTTCAAATTTTAGTCAAGAAAAACTAGAACATCACAGCGAGGCCCATGGAGAACCAGAAGGCGGTGTTGTGCAGCGTCATCATCGGGTCTTCAGCGCCCGGTGCCCAGAGGTTCCACAGAAAGTTGGCCTCGACCTGGAGCGCGACGTTGCAGCTGGTGTGCAGACAGATCTGGGCGCCCCCGATGGCGTTGAAATGGACGCCCTTGACCTGGTGGCTGTCGTTCATGTCCACATCTTGCTCCGCCGAAGCGCCTTGCAGATCGATGTTCTCCACGTCATGGCGCAGGGGCCCGCCGAGGATGCCGGCGCCTGCATAGGGACGGATCAGGCCGTCAGTACGGAAGAAGCGGACCCACCGCAAAAAGCCGTTTAAGTCGTCACCGTCCTCGACGTCCAGATTTTCATTAAGATAATTCGCAATCATCAGGCGCGCTCCACCTGAGATCCGGTGGTTTCCGTACAGGAAGATCCCCAGCTCCACGGAGGGGAACATGGGCCCGTCGCCCCACGCGTTGTTGGTGGTGATCGCGCCGAGTTCGGTCTCCATCCCTTTGGAGATGAAGCCGGTCTCGTAGTTGTAGGCCAACTGGAGATAGAACCGGGGGCCGGATTTTCCCTTCGCGGGAGCCTTCTGCCCGGGCGGAATCACGGGCGGGGTCACGGGGGGGACCACGGGTTTTTCCACGGTCTTTCCCGCCGCGAGCGTCAGTTCCTGCGGGGCCTGGGCGCTCTTCCACAGGGCGACCTCGCTGCCGGCGGCGTCGGTGGCGACCAGGTAATAGGCGTATTTCGCAAAGGTGACCGCCGTGCCCGGGACCACCGTCACCCAGCGGCGTTTCCCGAGCTTCTCCATGGGCACCTCCTGCGCCGGACCCTCATCGACGCGCACCACCAGCGACACCTTCGCCGCGCCGAGCTGATCCTGCACCCGGCACACGAACACCAGGGGTTTCCCGCGGTCGAGGACCGCCGGCGGGGTGTGCTCCACGGGCACCGCGGGATTGCCCTCGGGCTCGACCGCGATGAGCCCCTTCTCCTCGAGCTCCCGGATGCGCAGCAGGCGCTCCTTCTCCTGGGCGATGGTGGCGAAGTACGCGTTGAGCGTCTCCTGGTGGAAGGCCAGCAGCTTCGTGTCGGGGTTCTTCACCGGCAGGTTGGCGTCGGGCCGGACGCGGAACACGGCCAGGAAGGCCTCCCGGGCGTCGTGGACGTTGCCCATGGAGAAGTGCGCCACGCCGGCCAGCAGCAAAAGCTGGACACCGGCGTCGGTGGACAGGCACAGCCTGCGCTGCTCGGGGGTGGCGCCGTCGAGCTTCTTCAGGGTCTCGTCGATCAGCGTCCGGGCCCGGGCCCAGTCCTTGACCTCGATGATCTTCGTGACCTTCACGACCGCGTCCTGCTGGCCCTTCTGGACGACGTTGGGACAGGTCTTCTCGTCGGCGGGTGCCGGCTCCACGGCGGGGGTGGTGACCGGCACGCGGTCCTTCAGATCCTTGATCTCGGCGAGCCGCTTCCGGATCTCGGGCTTGAGCGTCGCGGCCTCGGCGGAGTCGAGGAGCAGGATCATCTCGTAGTTCTCGCGGGCCAGGGAGAAGATGCCCTGGGCGTCATACGCCCGGGCGAGCTTGTAGCGCGCCGTGAGGCTGTAGGGGATGAACTTCAGCACGCACTCGAAGCTCTCGGCGGCCTTGGTGAAGTCCTGCTTGTCGTG
>PHBF01000052.1 GCA_002841905.1 Deltaproteobacteria bacterium HGW-Deltaproteobacteria-17 | reverse complement strand
CGCTCTGGACCATGCGGCGCAGGCGGAGCATCTTGTCCGCCTCGGTGGTGTCCTTGACGTCCTCGGTCGGGAGCTCCTCGAGCTCCATGTCGTCATCGGAGGAGGTGAACAGGACATTGGAGTTGTCCGGCGCGGCCTGTCCCGAGGACGGGCGGATTCCGGCGACGGAAGCAAGCAGGAAACATGAAAGGAAAATGACGGTTTTCACGAGTCACCCCTCACTGATGAACCAGAATGAAATCGACACGGTTGTTCGCAGCCCGGTTCTCCGGCGTGGTGTTGGGACGGATCGGGAACTTGCTGCCGTAGCCCACGCCCTGCACCCGCACCGGGGACACGCCCTTGGAGACGAGGAACGCACGAACGGCGTTGGCGCGCGCGTTGGTCAGTTGCAGGTTCCGGGCCTCCTTGCCGCCGCTCTCCACGTGGACTTCGATGCGGATCAGGCGCAGCTGGGGGCTTCCCTTGATCTGGTTGGCCAGTTCGATGAGCACCGGCAGGCTCTCGGGGGTCAGGTCGGCCTTGCCCTTGACGAATTCGACCTTGCCCGGGGGGAGGACCTTGCCGTCGGCCACGTTCACGCGGATGCCCAGGTCGGGGCAGCCGGCCAGGCTCTCTTCGCCGGCTTCGTCCGGACACTGATCCTTGTTGTCGGGGATGCCGTCCTTGTCGCGGTCCGGGATGCGACATCCGTCGAACCGGGCGTCACCGGCCTCCATCGGGCAGCGATCCAGGGAGTCGGGGACCTTGTCGCCGTCGTTGTCCAGGTCGGGGCAGCCGTCGGTGTCTTCGTAGGTGTCCTCATCCTCAGGCTCGTTGGGGCACTTGTCCACGCCGTCGGCCAGGCCGTCCTGGTCGTTGTCGGGCTCGGGACAGCCGTCCTCGTCCTCGAACTTGTCGAAGTCCTCTGGGAGGTCCGGGCACTGGTCCACGTCATCGTTGATGCCGTCGTTGTCCTTGTCGCCGACCTTGCGCTCGACGGTCCGCTCCGTGGCCGTCCAGACCAGCTGGGCGCCGATGCGGAGGGGGGTGCCACGACCATACTCCTCGTTCATGCCGGCATCGGAGCCGCCGAAGACCGTGACCGTGAGATCAGGGGTGGGACTCCAGGCGACGCCGGCCAGGGCCTCGACCGGGGCGTCGGTGGACTCTGCGTCGGACAGGGGGATGTACTTGTTGGCGGCGACCATGATGGCCCATTTTTTGAACAACTTGAATTTGGCGCCGATTCCGGCATGGAACTCCGGGCCCGAGGAGAGCATCGTCACCGTCTCATCGGTGGGACGGTCGATGGAATGCTCCTGACGCCAGAGATAACCGGCGTTGATCAGCAGGCCCAGCCGGGTTCCCTGCCAGCCCAGCAGGAGGGACGGCTTCACCGTGATGTTCTCGTCTCCGGCGAAGACCTCTTCGACGCCGAACGGCAGGGTCACGTTCAGCCCCAGGCCGCCGTGGAAGGCGCCGATCGAGAACGCGTGAATCTTCAGGAACAGGGCCGGATCGCCGGGCACGCTGCTGGGCGTGTTGTTCCGCATGGTGGTGAGCGGATCGTTGGCGGTGAAGCCCCAGGGCTTGTCCGCGTCGAAGGCGGGGCCGGGCGCCAGCCGGTAGAACGGCATGTGCAGCGTCAGTTGCATGCGGCGCGAAAGGCCCAGGGTGGCCTGGAAGTCGAACGCCGTGGAAAACCGCAGGGCCCGGGCGTCGTTCTCCGTCACGTCGTCGGTGAAGGCCAGACGCATGGGGGACAGCGCGAAGTTCGATCCGAAGAACATGTCCAGGGAGTACGGCGCCAGCACGAACGGGCTGTCCAGGGACAGGAACCCGAGGGAATCGTGCGAAGGCGCGAAGACCTGGACGGGGATTCCGCGGTGACGGTTGGCCTTGGCCGGCGCAGCCGCGATCAGGCCGGGCAGCAGCGCCAGGACGAACAGTCCCGTTCGGGAAAAGGGAAAGTGCGGCGTTTTCATGATTATTTATTTCCCCGGTCGTTCAGGCTGATGCCATCGAGATACTGCACGAACATGGCCTTCTGGGCCGAGCCGCCCTGCAGGCTCTTGCCGTATTCCATCTCCCACGCGACGCAGCGGGATTCGGCAGCGGTAAGCATCTGGTCGCACATGCCGAAATAATTGGTCAGTTCGGCGCCGAAGAACAGCACAGTGCCTGTCTCGGAGGTGTAACGGCGTTCGGTGCCGGGGGTCAGCACGGTGTGACGGCCGCTGCCGTCCTTGTCCAGGAAGGCGATGCGCTCCACCGGGATGGCGGCATTGGTGCCGAAGAAGGGCCTGACGCCGCTGACCGGCTGCAGGGAGACCTTCTCACGGAAGACGCCGATCCAGGTCCCGCAGGCATAGATGCCGCCGAGCGCACAGGCCGTGGCCATGTAGCCCTCGGGGAGCGCGTCTTCGAACTCCTGGAGCTGGTCCTTGGTCAGGACGACGCCGAAGGAGTTTTCAATGTTCACGTTCGGGGAGGCCTTGTAGGCGTAGCCGGTGAAGGGGAACATCACGGGGTCGGCCCCCGCGACCCAGTCCTTGTCACGCACGACCAGGCCCACGTAGCCCTGGGAGGGAACCGAGATATTGGTGCCGATGAAGGCGCCGGTCTCCGGGTCGATGGTGGCGAAGCCCAGCGGATCTGCCGCGGACCCGACGGAAGCATATTCCAGGGGATCGTAGAAGACGATTTCAAGCTGGGCGAGCAGGGAGGCGTCCCGGATCTCGGTGGTCAGGAACTTGGTCGGATCCGCGGGGTCGATCAGATAACGGAGACGGCCGTTGATGCAGATGGGCCCGGTGCTCTCAGGGCACTCAGGCAGCTCGGGCTCACCTGTGGAGACGCAGGTGAACTCGGTCTCGTCCTCGTTCCATTGGACCTCGGTGCCGCGGCCGCAGACGGCCGACGGATCGACGAAGCACTTGGACAGATCGGCGCTCCAGTGAGAGCCCGGCATGCACAGGTGGGGCCCCAGGGTCTGTTCGGGGAAGTTCACGGGGACGCACTCGCCGTTGAGCTCCACGGTCCCTTCGCCGCACTCGATGGTGTGGCAGGACGAGCCAAAAATGCCGATGGAAAAAATGAATGAAATCAAGGAAATACGACGAACCATGGATAGCCTCCAGGATTTAGAACCAGGCGTTGTCTTTGTCCAGATCATGATAGATGGTGTACTCGAAGAACAGGCCGTCGCCCTCGGGGTGCACCATCAGGCCATGCCAGACGCCTTCGAAAGATTCCTTATCAAGGTAACCATAATAACCCTCAAGTTCGCTCATCAGGACGACCTTGCCCGTGCCCGGAGGCAGGTTGAGGTCAAAATTCTCAGTCGTCAGCCGTGTGGGGTCGGGTTCCGCAATGATGAACAGGGAAGTGACGCTGGCAAGATCGTAGAGGATTGAAAAACTGAGGCCGCCGGTGGCCAGGTTGGTGCGGGGGTCGATGCCGTCGACGACCCCGTAGAACTCACCGGAGAGCGGCTTGGTCAACTGGAAGGGATTACCGATGTAATAAGATTTGTCCAGCTGGGCACAGAAGGCCTGGGTTGCCTCCTGGAGATAGGTCAGACGGGTGTTTGTGGTGCAGTCCGGCGTGGTCACGCTGGAGGGGTCGCGCAGGTCGGTGCCCCAGTCCATGAAATTGTACCCGGGGGTCGACGTGCCCAGGTCGGTCGGCGAGGCACCCACGACCACGAACATGTATCGTTCCAGATCCGGGTAGGGCGCGCGGCACATATTAAAATAGAATGGCCCTTCACCGATGCCGTCCACACGCGTCGTGTCCTCGAGAAACTGCAGGCAGGGATGGTGCACCTCGACGGCCGGCCGGATATGGAAATTCAGCAGCCGGACGGTGCCCACGCCGTCGATTCCCGCATAGAGCTCGTAATGGTCAACGTAGCCGGGATCTCCAGGTTGCAGGTAAGTGTATCCAGTACCATTGGCATTGCGGATTCGCGTCGGTGTGACGAGCGTCTCGCCATCGATGTTCGCGAAGTACAGGTTGGCGATGAGGCGCGAACCGTGAAAAGGCTCACCCTGGCAGGAGAAAAGCGAGAAAAAAACGATGGAAAAAAACAGTTGCTTCATGGTGCACCTGGTGACAAACGAATTCGAACCAATGAACCATGTTTTCGATGGTTTTTCAAGAGGTAATCTCCGAAAAGACCCCGGAAAACAAAGGGCGGTGGCCCGAAAAAGCCGTTTGCAGAAAACGTCGTCACGTAACGGTCGTTATTGAAAATTGCCAATACACCGAAGGTCCCCCCCAATCGAACGCCAGACACCTCAGTTTATGCTTTGCATGGCCCGATCAAATGACATATAAGGGGGTACCTGACAGGCGGCCCCCGGCCGTGATTTCCCTTCGGAGGTACTCAAATGGCGATTGACCAACTGAAGAAGCATCTGGAAATTCTCAACAAACACCTCGATTTCGTCGCGGACTGGCAGACGGACAAGGAATCCGAACAAGCCCACCTCGACGAGATTTTTGATACCCTTTCGGATCTGGTCGAGGCGATCGAGGCGGCCGAAGCGCCTGCCGACGGCGCCGACGCCGAGCGGATTTCCAGTCTTCAGGCGGAAGTGGAGAACCTGAAAAAGGCCCTTGAGGAAGCCCGGGCGGCCAAGGAGACGGTCAGGGAAGTGGTCAAGGAGGTCGTGAAGGAAGTACCGGTCGCCGGAGCCGCCGTGGACGAAAAGAAGCTCCGCGCCGAGATCGAAGGGGACCTGAAGAAGGAATTCGAGATGCAACTTGAAAAGTTGCGTGCCGAACTGGCGACGGCCAAGGCCGGAAAACCCGCCAAGGCGGCCGCCGTCGAAAAGACCGTCGAGAAGCCCAAGGATCCGAAGGATCTGGAGGCCTGGCAGGTGTACCTCGAGCAGAATCCGGCCGACGAGGACGGCAAGAAGGCCATCCTGGCCCTCGAGAAGGAGGCCCGCGCCGGCAAGAAGTTCGTCATGCTCGCCGACGTGCTGGTGTGCAAGGTCAACTTCGGCTACTTCGCCAACCAGGAGGAGGAGTTCAAGATTCTCGAGGAGATCGCCGACATCCAGGAACTCGAAGTGGGGGACGTGGAGCAGGCGTTCCATGCCGTGCTGTCCGTCTTCGAGGCCCGTCCTTCGATGGAGCTGGTCGACCGGTTGACCCGCCTTGCCCAGCAGGGGAACCTGTGGGAGATGTTCGTCGGGGAGATGCAGCAGGTGCTCGAGCCGCTGCGTGACGACGCCCTGCGGAGCCACATCTGGCTCTCCATCGCCCGCGCCTACAACGAGCGCCTGAAGCGCACGGACTATGCGATCACGGCGCTGAAGAAGGCGCTGGACTACAATCCCAAGTCGGCCGAGGCCCTCGACGACATGGCCTCGATCCACAAGAACACCGAGCAGTGGGAGGATCTGGTCAAGACCCTGCAGAAGCGGCTCAAGTTGTCCACGGACAACGACGAGAAGGCTTACTACCTTCGCGAGATCGCCGCCGTGCAGAAGGAACAACTGAAGGAGCCCTTCCTGGCGGCGGCCACCTACGAGGAGGTCTTCACGCTTGCGCCGCACGATCCCGAATCCATCGCCGTGCTGGAGTCGATTTATCGTGGCAACAAGCTCTGGGAACAGCTCGGCGCGCTGCTCAACCGCAAGGTCGAGTACGCCGAGAGCGCCGACGAGGCCCGCAACGCCCGGCGTGAGCTGGGTTTCCTGTATGCCCACGAGCTCAACGACACGTCCAAGGCCATCGACATCCTTGAGCACGTGCTCGAGGTCATGCACGACGACGTCAAGCTGTTGCGCCAGCTCCTGGAGCTCTACGAGAAGACCGGGCGCATGCGCGGCTACCTCAAGACCGCCCGCATCCTGGTGGACGAGACCCCCGACATCGGGGAGAAGATCAACCTGCTCAAACGCATGGCCGCCGAGTGGCGTCTCACCCCGTCGACGCGGGCCAACGCGGCCGAGTGCTACGAGAAGATCATCGAGCTGCGGTTCGAGGAGGAGGACGTCTACGACAGCCTCGAGGACATCTACGCGGCCGAGGAACAGTGGGACGCCCTGGCCATGACCCTGAACCGTCACACGAAGGTCGTCCAGGCCGAGGGCACCAAGGCCCAGCTGCTGCGGAGGCTCGGAGAGGTCCTGCTGACCCACCTCGAGGATCCCAAGGGTGCCGTCCCCGTGCTCGAGGAGAGCCTGGCCCTGCGTCCGAAGAACGTCGACACGGTGAAGCTGGCCGCGAAGGCCTACGAGCTCACCGGCGAGCTCGAGAACGCTTCGATCATGCTCGAGCAGTTGTGCGAGCTGCTCGAGGACGAGACCCAGCGCACGGCCGCCTACGGCCGTCTGGGGCACGCCTACCTGCAGCTCAACAAGATCGAGCAGGCCGAAGGCGCCCTCCAGAAGGCGCTGGCGGCCAACGAGAACGACTTCAAGCACCTGGCGGCCATGGGCGACGTCTACCGGCGGCAGGAGCAGTGGACGCGCGCGGCGAGCTACTACGAGCGTGCCATGAAGGCCAGCAAGAACCAGAAGGAGCAGGGCGAGGTCGTCTTCACGGTCGCCGAGATCTATGCAGACCGACTGCACCAGGCCGAGAAGGCCGTCGCCCTCTACGAGGAGTTCCTGTCCTTCGCGCCGGGTCATCCTACGGCCGTCCGAGTGCTGGCCAACCACTACTTTGAGAAGGGGATGTGGGAGAAGGCCGCGCCGCTGCTGCACGTGCTGGTCACCGAGAGCGCCCACCTGTCCAAGCCCGAGCAGGTCGCCCTGCACCTCAAGGCCGGGCGCGTCGCCCTCAAGGTCGCCGACATCGACCGCGCAGCGATGTACCTCGAGAAAGCCCGCGAGCTGGATCCGACCAGCCTCGAGGTCCTGATGGAGCTCGCCGAGCTGCGCTACCGCAAGGAGGAGTGGGACGGCTCCCTCTCCCTGTACCAGGCGCTGCTCGTGGCACACCGCGACGCCCTCAGCCCCGAGAAGGTGGCCGAGATCTACTGCCGGCTCGGCGGCATCAAGGAGCGCAAGGGAGATCAACTCAAGGCCGTCGCCTTCTACGACAAGGCGCTGGAGGCGAACCACAACTCCCAGGAGGCGGCCGAGGCCGTGCTCCGGCTGCGCGAGGCCCACGACGACTATGCCAAGCTCGCCAAGATCAAGCTCAACAAGATCAACGCCGAGCCTGACATCGACAAGAAGCTCGACCTGTATGCGGAGTTGATCCGCTTCTACCTCGACACGGTCAAGGACCCGGACAAGGCCGTCGAGATGCAGGAGAAGGCGCTGGCCCTCCGTCCGGACGACCGGGAGCTGCTCTCCAATGCCATGGACCTCTACCACCTCGTCGAGCAGTGGGACAAGGTCGTGGCCACCATTCTCAAGCTGGCCCACCTCGAGGAGCCCGGCATGGTGCGCTCCAAGTACCACTACAGCGCCGGCCTGATCTACTCCGAGGAGATCGGCGATCACGACAGCGCGCTGGAGCAGTTCGAGATCTGCCTGGATCAGGACGCGGAAAACGACGAGGTCTTCTTCCGCATCCTCGACATCCACCGCAGCCGCGAGGACTGGCACAACCTGACCCGCGCCATGCGTCGCCAGCTCAAGCGCAACCCAGAGAACCGCATGAACTTCAAGATCTGGGAGGAGCTCGGCCAGATCTATCGTGAGCGCCTGGGCGACCATCCGACCGCCGTGGCCGCCTTCGAGTTCGCGGCCAACCTCAACGACACGCCCGAGCAGCAGCTCAAGCTCGCCGAGATCTACATCGAGGCCGGTCCGGACTACCTTGACAAGGCCGGCGGAGCCTACGAGAAGCTGCTGTACCATGATCCGCAGAACGTCGAGATGCTGCGCCGCCTGCTCGAGATCCAGATCGCCCGCCAGAACAAGGACCGCACCTGGATCCTCTGCACCGTGCTGGACATGTTCCACCAGGCCTCCGAGAAGGAGAAGATCTTCGCCCAGCGGTACTCCCAGACGTACACGCACGCCAAGAGCATCCTCACCGACGACCTGTGGACCAAGACCCTGCAGAGCCCCGACGAGAGCCAGGACATCAACAAGATCCTGTCCGGGCTGGGCCACCACCTGTCGCTGTACTATGCGCTTCCCCACAAGGACTACGGGTTGGACCGCAAGAAGAAGATCGACCTCGACGCCGACCGGCGAGCCTTCTGCCAGGCCTACTCCTACGTCAGCAAGACCCTGCTGATCACGGCCATTCCCGAGTTGTTCGCCCGCGAGGGCCTGCCGCTGCCGATCCAGCTGGCCAACACCAAGGAAGGCACGAGCCTGCTGCCGTCCTGGCTCATCGAGGAGCGCAAGTTCGCCCACATGAGCGAGCAGGAGGCCGCCTACAACTTTGCCCGCGAGCTGGTCTTCCTGCGTCCGGAGCGCCTGTTCCGTCGCGCCGCCCCCGCGCCGACGGATCTGTTCAACTCGCTGTACGCGGCCTTCGCGGTGCTGTCTCCCGACAAGCCCCCCAAGTTCCCGGCCGGTCGCGAGGCGGTCATCGAGAAGCTCGCCGCGCACATCAAGGAGTACGTGTCCACCGCCGTCCTGGAGAGCCTCAAGCCCGTGGCGTCGCGCGTGCTGCAGCGTGAGTTCGAGCCCGAGATCACCCGCTGGATCCACTCCAATCACCGCACCAGCCTGCGCGCGGCCACCCTCATCGGCTGCGACATCCGCCGCGTGGTGGCCTGGGTGCTGGCCGAGCCCGACAACATCACCGGCATGGTCGCCAAGGACCGCATCAAGGAAGTGCTCCGCTTCGTGATCTCCGCCGAATACGCCGAGCTGCGTGCCCAGCTGGGCCTGACCATCTCCTAGGAATCATGTCCCAGCTCATCCACACCCTCGACTTCGCCGGTTCGGCGCAGGACCTGTTCGAGACCTTCCTGCGGCACTTCCGGGCCCGCGACTTCCACATCGAGGAGGCCGACGCCGTCGGCATGCGCCTGCACGCCGAGAAGACGCGCGGCCTGTTCTCGGCCCTGTTCGGCATCGGCACCCTGCACGTGTACGTCCAGTTCATGGACGACGACACCGTGCAGGTGCGGCTCTCGTCGGCCGGCGCCGGCACGATCCTCGAGGAGCTCAAGGGGCTGGCAGCCAGGCAAAGGCCCGCGACCGGCGCTGCGGCCGCCCCCGCGCAGCAGGTCGTGTCGCAGGTCATCGTCCGCGAGATCGTCAAGATCCCGTGCCGTTTCTGCGGCTCGCTGATCGAGAACACCCAGACCCGCTGCCCGTACTGCGGGGGAGAGTGACATGCAGGTATTCCAGACGGCGCTGGGCGCCTTCGAGACGAACTGCTACTGGTTCGAGCACGCCGGGAAGGGCTATCTGGTCGATCCCGGCGACGTCGCCGTGCGCGCGTTCCTGCCCGAGATCGGCGCCGTCGACGTGGTGCTGCTCACCCACGGCCACGTCGACCACGTGTTGGGCGTCGCCGCCGTCAAGGAGCGCTTCCCGGCCGCCCGCGTCGTGCTCGCGAAGGCCGACCTGGGCTGGTACGAGAAGGCCGATCTGCAGGCGCGGATGTTCGGTCTCAAACATGTGCCCCAGCCTCTCCCCGACACCCTGATCGACCCCCCGTGCGAGCTCGACGGCCTCCGCGTGCTGGCCACCCCCGGCCACACCCCAGGCGGTGTCTGTTTCTATCTGGCCGACGAAAGTGTCTGCTTCTCCGGCGACACCCTGTTCGCCCAGGGCGTGGGCCGCACCGATTTTCCCGGCGGCTCCTGGAACGAGCTTTCCCGCAGCATCCGTGACCAGCTCTACACGCTGCCGCCCTCCACGGTGGTCTATCCGGGCCACGGCCCCGAGACGACCATCGCCGACGAGCGCCGCAGCAACCCCTTCATCTCGGGTAAACGCCCGTAACCACCGAAGAATGCAAGAGAAGGCATTGATCTTCCGGCCACATCGTGGCCTCAAATGGCGCGCAGACGCCCGGTTCGGGTGATCCGGCGCGTGCCTTGACGCGCCTCACTGCCGGGCCCATGGGTCTTGGCCGCTGCTTCTATTCTTCTTCTTCGGGGGTGCGCAGCTTGCGCAGGGCGAGGCGGCGCCGGATGCCGCCGATCTTCATGATGGTGAGGTTGCCGTCGAGGTGGTCGAGCTCATGCTGGAAGGCCCGCGACAGCAGCCCGGTGCCCTCGAGCTCGAAGGTTTCGCCGGCGAGGTTGGTGGCCCGCACCCGGGACTTGGCGAAACGCTCGACGGGGATGAACACGCCGGGCAGGCTCAGGCAGCCTTCCTCCTCCTTGATCTTGCCCTCGGTGAACACGATCTCGGGGTTGATGAACACCAGCGCGGGGTCGGTCTTGGTGCCGCCGGCGAACGTGGGATCCAGCACGAAGATGCGCTTCAGCGCGCCGATCTGAACGGCGGCCAGGCCCACCCCGTCGGAGGCGTACAGCGTCTCGACCATGTCCGCCACCAGCGTGCGGATCTCGTCGTTGATGTCGGTGACCGGCTCGGACACCTGCTCGAGGCGGGGATCGGGATAGATGACAATCGGTAACAGGGCCATGGCAAACTCCGGCCCGAGTCTTAGCCCAATCCCGCATCGACTTCAAGCTGAACCTGTCTCCAGAACCGCAGCGATATTTCTGCATGAAAAAATGGGAAAGTCGCGTATACCTGAAGTCATCGGTGACCGAGGTGTTTTCATGCGACAGGCGACAAGGTCTCTTTGGCAGGTATTCATTCTGCAGGCAGTGCTGATGACCGGCTGCGCCAACGGCGGCAACAGTCCGGGCAAGCCCACCGGGCCCGACGCCGCGACGATGGCT
>PHBF01000498.1 GCA_002841905.1 Deltaproteobacteria bacterium HGW-Deltaproteobacteria-17 | reverse complement strand
GAAGCGCTCGACGAACTGGGCATCGCGCGCGAGCTCGCGGCGCAGCACCTTGACGGCGACCATGCGGCCGAGGACGAGGTCCTCGGCGAGGTAGCGCTCGAGCACGATGGCGGGCCAGCTGTGCCGGACGTCCGCCTGGTGGTGGCGCCGGCCTTCAGATTCGCGGCCGAACGCGCGAGGGCGGCCGTGACGGCCGTCGTCCATTTTCTGTCCATCGTTCTCCCGCTCCGCTCCTCGCCCGCCATACTGACGCTGCTCCCGTTCTCGATGGTCGGCATAGCCGTTCTCACCAACGTGAACTCGGGCAAGAATCGGCACGGCAAGTATCGCGGCCTCGCTCTCGAAGACGTGGTCGGCCCGGACGGGCTGGTCATCGCGACGCAGTGCGTGGAGGAACTGGATGACGCCATTCAGACCTTTCTGGACCGGGGGGAACGCGTCGTCTGTCTCAACGGAGGAGACGGCACCATACAGCGGGTAGTGTCACACGTCATCAAGAATGACGGTGGGACGGAGAACGGCATGCCGCTCCTGCTGCCTTTGCGTGGCGGTACCATGAACGTCATCGCCGATAACCTGAAGCTATCCGGCAAGCCGCACGATATCTGCGCCAAGGCGGTCGCGGCCGTCGACGGTAACGGGAGCGCTTTGCCGATCGTCTCGCTGCCGACCATACGGGTCGAGAAGCAGATGGCGTCGGGGACCGAGGTGGAATACGGATTTCTCTTCGGCAACGGAGCTCTCTACCGCACCCATCGCCTCTATTACGAGGAGACCGACGGCGGCAACATCGCGGCGGTCAAGATCATCCTGAAATGCCTCGCGGCCGGGTTGACGCACAAGACGCGTTATGCCCCGGTTTTCGGGGGCCAGACGGCGATGAAGGTGACCATCGACGGCAAGCAGATGGAGGGCGACACGTTCACTATCTGCCTGGCGATGATGTTCAAGAGCCTCGTTCTGAGCTTCTCTCCCTTCCGCGAGGGAGAGGGCGACTTCTACGTTCTCGCCACTAGCGCCCGCGTGGGCCAGCTCGCTCCCAAGCTGCACAAGCTGTTCTGGGCGAAGGAGGGCAAGCCGGCGCCTTTGCCGGAAGAGATATTCTTCAACAGCAAGGCGCGCGAACTGATCATTGAGACGTCCGAGGGCCACACCTTCGACGGCGAGGTATACGCCATCGAGGAGCCGCATGCCCTGCGACTGACGCGGGGGCCGGACGTTCGCTTCCTGAAGCTGTAGCTAAAGGAAGAAGAAGATAAAGCGCTCGGGCCGGCCTGCCGGCCCGAGCCCATTCTTCCCTCATTCCTCCATGATCACCTTCATGTCGCGACTCTTGCGCAACACGGAGAAGTTCGCGGCTTCGCCCTCCCGGCGGAACAACAGGTCTATCTTCTCCGAACCGACACAGAGCCCGCGCACCTCGACGCGGGAGAGCCAGTGCGGCAGGGTCGGCCGGTTTACGAAGAGCACCTTCTTGGCGGCGTCCGCCGTGATGC
>PHBF01000497.1 GCA_002841905.1 Deltaproteobacteria bacterium HGW-Deltaproteobacteria-17 | reverse complement strand
CTTGCAGAAGTCCCGCACCGAGGTCTCCTGTGGATCGTCCTTGTTTATGACAACGGAGCCGTCCACTCCCAGGTCTCGCACCATGCGGCCGGCCATCCGGAGGTCGTGCAGGCCGAAAGGAGTCGGTTCGGTCACGAGGATACAATGGTCGGCACCCCTGACGGACGCCATGACGGCGCACCCCGTGCCCGGCCCGCAGTCAAGGATATTGACAGCGAGCGGGTCGGCAAGAGCCTTGACGGCATGGATGACCGGCGTGGCCTTGGGCTCTCCTACATCGAGCTTTCCCTGTATCACGTCAATACCCCCTGGCGTCCGCCCTCTTTCGACGATCCCGATATGGCGCTTTTCCCAAGTGACGGCGTCACGCCGGCAGACCATCTGACAGCCGCCGCAATCGTGGCAGAGCTCCGGGAAGATCATGCTCCCCCGTGGCGTTATGGACAGAGCGCCGAAGGCGCAGAAACGGGCGCAGTCGCCGCATAGATCGCAGCGAGCCTCGTCGATGACCGGGACCCTCATGAAGACGTCGGCCTCCTCCTCGAACGAGGGCGATAGGAAGAGGCCGCCGTTCGGCTCCTCCACATCCAGATCCAGGTATCGCACTCGGCTCCCTCCGGCTGAGAGAGCCAGGGCGAGGTTCACGGCGATCATGGTCTTGCCCGTGCCGCCTTTGCCGGCCGCGACCGCGACCTTCAATTGCCCGGCCTCCCGCCATGACGGCCCCTGCCGCCGCGTGGAGATCCGAGACCGGGACCGGCTACGCCGCCTCCTTGAGCTGCCGGACCCATCGAGCCCGGGCCCGGCTGCTGAATACCCGCCTTCTCCGCCACTCCCGCGAAACGCGCCTGTTCCAGCCCGCCCGCTTTGAAGGACGCGATGGCATCCGTTGCCCGGCCGCTCAGACCCGTATAGACCTCGATCCCAGCCGCCGCGAGCACGTCCCATGCCTTCGGCCCTATGTTGCCGGTCAAAACGCCCTTCGCCCCCTGATCTACGGCCATCTGTGCGGTTCTTGTTCCGGCGCCCCCACCGGCGTCGCGAAAGGGGTTTTCAATGACAGCGACGGGCACATCCGCCGCGGTATCGACGATAACCAGGTAGGCGCAACGCCCGAAGCGAGGATCGACGGGATCGGTCAGCTCCGGCCCTGCACAAGATACTGCGAGTAGCATGCCGCCCACCTCATTCCTCGCCCAGCTGGGCGATACGGTCCCGTGCCTGTTGTAACAAGCTCTCGAGGTTCCTCTCCCAGGCACGCAGGCTCTCCAGTTCCGCGCCCGGTTCTCGTGGGACCGGTCGCTGAATGGCAGGCGCGATGTTGCCGGTCGTGAGGAATTCCGCGCAGGGCCCGAGACCGCTCGCGCTCCTTCACCCACCCGGGACTGTAGCCGAGCCGCATCCATCCGGGCTGTCCGGTGGCGAGATACACATTCCTTCTTCCTCCGCGCATCTTCAGCTCCTTTCGATTCTTTCGTAAAAGGTCCTTGTCAGCAG
>PHBF01000496.1 GCA_002841905.1 Deltaproteobacteria bacterium HGW-Deltaproteobacteria-17 | reverse complement strand
ATTCGCGGCGTTGACGCTCTCGGGCCTGGTGTGGTGCGCGCCGATGGGCCGGGCCAGCGCATCGGGCAGCCTCCACAGCGAACACAGCGCCCTCCCCATGTCCACATGCGTGAAGGGCAGATTCTCGAACTCGTCCTGGTACTGCGCCCCCGGCGCCGCCCCGCTCCGCACGCGCAGCGCGAAGTCCGGGCCCGCCAGCTTCGGCATCAGGGGCAGGGCCGCGTCGAGCATCAGCCCGACGATGAAGGCCTCGCCCGTCCTCTTCCGATCGAGCGTCTCGCACAGGTGGAACGCCAGCCAGGCGCGGAAGATCGACTGGGTCCAGACCCGCCGGGTCGAGAACTCGCCGTCGTCCTTCATGGTCGCCTGGCTCAGATGAAATCCGAGCGAGACCGCCTTGAGGCGGTCGAGCCCCATCAGCACCATCGCGCGGTTGAGGTCCGTCACCGGGGCGCGCTGCGCGTACATCACCGAGTTGGCCATGCGCAGCAGCCGGCCCGTCAGCGCATGGTCCGTCTCGATCACCCGCGCGAACTCGCGCATCCCCGCGTTCTCATCTCCCACCAGTTCGATCACCTTGACCGCGACCTGGGGCAGGGTGGGGACGCTGCTGTCGCCCAGACGGCGGGCCAGGGACGATTGCAGATCGTCCAGCTCGCGCGCGCTCAGGTCTTTGCGGAGTTTCAAGAGTCTGGGCTCCCGATCGCGATGGTCCGTCTTCCTGGGGCGTCCGGCCTCCGGTTCGCCCGCGCCGCCGCGGGTGTCGCCTCGACGATGCAAACGAGGCGCGCGGATCGGGACTACCTCCTCGACCGCATGAGGCTCGGCCTGCTCCTGCTCGCCGACGGCCGACCCGACGCCGCCGAAGCGCCCCTCCTCGAAGTCTTCGACACGCTCCGCACGCAGGGAATCAACGACGACAAGACCGTCGCCGCCGCCATTCTGGGCGAAGAGGGAGTCCTCTTCTGGAAGGGCGAACCCTTCGAGCAGGCGCTCGCCTTCGTCTCCATCGCCGCGCAGCGCGCCTGGCGCGGCGAATGGGACAATGCCCGCGCCGCCGCCGCCTCCTCCCTCTTCCTCCTCAAGGACTTCGGCTCCAACGAGCGCGGCGAGCGCCTCTCCACGCTCGACATCGCCCGCGAGGCCGCCCGGAGTGACTCCGGGCCCGACGGCCCCGACTACCTCGACAAGGGCTACACCCCCGCCAAGACCAACTTTGCCCTCGGCTACCTGATGAACGCCGTCGCCAACCTCGCCCTCGCGCCGGGAGACCCCGCCCGCGAGGACGAAGCGCGCGACAACTTCCGCGAGGCCTTCACGCTCGAACCGGGCCTGAGGCCGCTGGCCGACGCGCTCATCACACGCCGCGCCAACACGCTCATCATGGTGGACTACGGCCTCGGGCCGCGCAAGACGCCCTACGGGCCCGACAACGCGCTCGCACGCTTCGAGCCCGCCGTGCCCAGCGACACCAGACCGCTCGTGGTTCGCGTGAACGGCGGGCCGCCG
>PHBF01000051.1 GCA_002841905.1 Deltaproteobacteria bacterium HGW-Deltaproteobacteria-17 | reverse complement strand
GGTCATGCGCGCGAGCATCGCCGAGAGGGCCAGCCCCAGCGTGATCGACGGCAGGATCAGCGCGCGCCAGTCGTCCATGAGCGCCCCCGGAGGCGGCAGCAGCGGCACCTTCACCGTGAACAGGTAGATCAGCAGAGGCCCGATCCACACCGCCGGCAGCGACACCCCCGTCACGGCGATCATCATCGCGGTGGTGTCGACCCAGGTCCGGTGCCTCAGCGCGGCGATGACCCCCAGGGGGATCGCCACCAGCAACGCGAACAGCATCGCGCACACGGCCAGCTGGAGCGTGTATGGCAGCACCTCGCCGATGCGCTCTCTCACCGTGACGGACGGATCCATGTACGAGCGCCCCAGGGTGCCGTCCCCGATGTTCCGCATGTAGCGCCCGAACTGGGCGCCAAGCCCCTCATCCAGATGAAGGCGACGCCGGAAGGCCTCCTTGTCGGCGGCCTGCACCTGCTCTCCGAGGAGGTTGTCCACCGGATCCCCCGGGATCGCATGGATCATGAAGAAGACGAGCACCACCACGCCCACCAGGGCGAACAGGCTCATTGCAGATCGTCGGGCGAAAAACTTCCACATGTCGCCGGCGATAATAGGGGAGGGCGCCGGGAAACGCCAAAAACAAGGGCCGGATCAGTTTTGATTTCCTCCGGATGCGTGCGTCACCGCGCCATGGCCGCTGGAAAAGATGTTTTGCCAAAACCCTGTTTTTCATCCTTGCTTTTTTGGGGCGCGTCGGTATAAAAGAAAATATACGTTATTTGCCACAACGGAGTTCGTATGCGCTACTTCGTCCACTGCAGGCCTTCCACAGGCAACGAGCCCTTTCTCATGCACCAGAACGGCTGCGTGCTGTTCCCTGACCCGGAGACCGTGGAGCTCCTTGGCGACTTCGACGGCGCCAACGAGGCCCTGAAGGCGGCGCGGTCCCGCTTCGGGGTGGCGGCCGGCTGCCGTTTCTGCTGTCCGGAGTGCAATGTGCCCGGGCGCTCGGCCGCGGTCGATGGAGACACCCACGCCGACGTTCCCAACGGTGGGCCCCCTTCCTGAAGCGCCCCCGGGAAAGCCGGACCCATCCGGCCCCGGAACACCGGGTTCATGCGGGTTGTTCGGTGGTGCGCTCCAGTTCGTCGATCAGGGTGCGCAGGGCGTCGGCGGTGCTCGTGCGGAAGATGCGGTTGCGGAAGACCCGGCCGCCGGGCAGGGACGAGGAGATCCACGCGAGGTTCTTCTGGATCTCGGTGACCTTCAGATCATGGGGGCGATCCGGCTGCGCAGCGAGCACTTCATCGAAATAGGCCCGCATGGCGGCGAAGCGCGCGGCGGCGTCAGGAGGCGGGGGCGGGGGCTCCCCCAGGAAGGCGGCACGGCAGGCGGAGAACAGCCAGGGATTGCCCCAGGAGGCGCGTCCGATCATGACCCCGGCGGCGCCGGTGCGCTCGACCAGCTCCACGGCGGCCTGGGCGCTGTCGACGTCGCCGTTGGCGATCACGGGCACGGAGACCGCCTGCACGACCCTGGCGATGTGCTCGGGGTTGGAGCGGCCGGTGAACACCTGGGCCCGCGTGCGGCCATGAACGGTCACGCCGCAGGCGCCGGCGTCGACCATGCGGCGCGCGAAGTCAGGCGCGTTGAGGGAGGCGTCGTCCCAGCCGGCGCGGATCTTCACGGTCACGGGGATGCGTCCCGGCGCGGACGCGCGCACCGAGCGCACGACGGCCGCGGCGCGCCCGGGATCGCGCATCATCGCCGCGCCGGAGCCCGAGCGGATGATGTCCTTGGCAGGGCACCCCATGTTGATGTCGATCCATTCGGCCCCACGTTCGGCGGCCAGGTGGGCGGTGTAGCCCATCTCGTGGGGGTCTGCGCCGACGATCTGGACAGCGTAGGGCTTGTCGGGCAGGCCCCGCTCGAACAGGGCCAGCGCCGAAGGGACCGACCGGAACGCGGCGGCGGAGCTGACCATCTCGGTGAAGGACGCGCCCGCGCCGGCGCGCTCGCACACGCGCCGCATCACCAGCGTGGTGACGCCGGCCATGGGGGCCAGGATCACCGGCGGTGAGATCACGAGGGATCCGAGGGAGAGTGCGGTCGGCAGGGTCATTGGAAGAGTTCGGGCATGAGGGTGGTCAGTTTTTTAGGTAGTATTCAAAGGAGGCCCCCCTCTCCAGGCGATCCTCCTCCACCTCGTGGATCAGGAGCTTCATCACACGGCCCAGCTGGGGGCCCGGCTTCATGCCGAGGCGCTCCATGAGCACGTTTCCCAGTCCCGTGGGCAGCGGCGGCAGCCGGGCGTCGAGCTCGAGCACCTCATGGATGCGCCGGTCCAGTTCGTCGATCATGCGAACGGCCTGCTCCCGGCGGCCCGGGCGCTTGCTCGTGATGTCGGCGCGGCCCAGCGACAGCAGGTCGTCGAGGATGCCTTCGGGCAGCTCGTGCTCGAAGCGTCGGACGGCGGAGTCGGTCCATGACGGGAGATACTGTCCAGGCCGCAGGTGCAACTGGACCAACTGGTACACCCGCAGCGCCAGCGGTTCGGGAAAACCCAGCCGGGCGGCGATCTTGCGGAACATGCGGGCGCCGACGCGGTCGTGGCCATAGAAGGTCACCTTGCCGTCGCGGGTGAACTCGCGGGTCTTGGCCTTGCCGATGTCATGAAACAGGGCCGCGACCCGCAGCTCCAGGCGCGGTTCGATCTGCGTGACCACCTGCAGCGTGTGGTCCCAGACGTGCTTGTGGCGACGGTCGTCCTCGCTGGACAGGTTCACCGTCTCTCCCAGCTCGGGGATGAACAGATCCAGCACGCCGCTCTTCAGCAGGAAGCGCATGCCCTCGGCGGGGCTTTCCGAGACCAGGAGCTCGAACAGATGCTCCCGGAAGGCGTCATTGCGGCCTGCCAGCGCCTGCACGGCCGAGGAGATCTCCGTCCTGTGTCCGGACGGAAGCGCATCCCAGTCCAGGGCAGGGGCCAGGCTCCACTGGAGCACCATCTCGGGCATCGCGGTGAGCAGCGCGCGCAGGTCCTCGAGGGGGGGGAGGTCGGACCTGTCGGACGTGTCGGACCTGTCGGGCTTGTCGGGCTTTTTGTCTTCGTCCAGGATGATGGTGACAGGTCCGTTATTGATCATTGTAATGTCCATGTGTGCGCCGAACACACCGGTCTGCACCGGGATGCCGGTGCTCCGGAGTCCCTGGGCCACGGCATCGCAGAGCGGTTGTGCCAGGTCAGGTGGGGCGGAATCGGTGAAGGAGGGACGGTTTCCCTTGCGGCAGTCGCCGTACAGGGTGAACTGGCTGACCAGCAGTACGCCTCCGCCGACGGTGGAGAGGTCACGGTCGAACTTGCCCTGTTCATCGGGAAACAGCCGAAGTTGAACGATCTTGCGGGCCATGCGTTGGGCCTCCGCAGGGGTGTCGGTCTTGTGGATCGCCAGCAGCACGAGGTAGCCACGTCCGATCGCGCCGACCGTCTCGTCGTTCACCTTCACTTCAGCCTGGGTCACACGTTGAATCACGCAGCGCATGGTCGCCTCATCGTCCGGAGACTTGTGGCGGGTTTTTGCTGCCCCGTCAAGTCGAAAACCGACGCTGGTTCGCATTTTTCCGGGTTTCCTGAAATTTTTTCGCCACCTACCGGGTTTCACGCAATATTGTTGACTCCATTCCGGAGTTGTGGATATTCCCCCTACTGTCTACAGAGAGGTGACGCATGCAAAAACACGTTCTGATGATGATGATTACAGCTGCCGGCCTGTTCATGTTCTCATGCAAGAAAGACACTTGTCCGCTCGGGCAGAAAAATGTCTCGGGCAAGTGCATGTGCAAGACCGACTCGAACTGCCCCAAGGGGGAAATCTGCCGTGACGGACAGTGCATCAAGGAAGTGAAGTCCGCGTGTCCGGCCGTGCCCTGCAAGGACGGCAAGGTCTGTGACAACGGCCTTTGCCGCGCCTGTGCCGAGGACGCCGAGTGCGGCGCCGGCAAGCATTGCTGGGAGGGCGCCTGCCGCGCCGACGGCAACCAGTGCGACCCCGACCGCGACTGTCCGGTGGGTCAGAAGTGTTCCCATGGTTTCTGCGTGGCCGATGTCAGCCCCGGCACGTGCGTGGGCGAGGAATGCAAGATCACACCGCCCTGCCAGCTCGATGATCTCTACTTCGAGTACAAGTCGGCCAACCTCTCCAAGGCCGGTCGCGAGGCGCTGAAGAAGAGCGTGGAGTGCATGAAAAAGGGCTCCGAGGCCGGTCTGGCCCGCGTGCACCTGATCGGCATGGCCGACCCCCGCGGCCCCGAGACCTACAACGACGATCTGTCCAGCCAGCGCCTCAAGACCGTCCAGGACGAGATCGCCCTGCTGGCGCCCGGGCTCGTGGGCAAGTTCCGCTTCACCACCGAGCCGCTGGGCGAGACGTGCGCCACCGGTCAGGACGAGGCCTCCTGGGCCAAGGACCGCCGCGTCCACTTCATGTTCTACAAGAAGGTCGGGCAGGTCTGCCCGGAATAGCGGTCGCCTGATGAAGCCGAGCCTCGTCGCGCTTGTCCTGCTGTGCCTGCCGGCGGCCTGCGGTCCTGCATGGCTGCCGGCCCGCCCGGCGCGGTTCGCCCGCCTCCACGGCACGATCGACCGGCTGGAACTGGCCATCAACCAGGACAACGACCTGCGCAAGAACAGCCTCCGCGAGACCGTCGCCCAGACCCGGGAGATCAACGACATCAGCGCGGAGCGCTTCCTGTTCGGAAACGCCATCGCCCGCCTGTGGTCGAAACTGTTCCAGGATCTCGAGCTCCTCGACAAGACCCTCCAGACCTCGGCGCAGGGCATCGATTACATCGAAAAGAAGACGTTGTTCGAGAAGGGGCGGCTCGATGAGAACTTCGCGGAGTTCAACCTGCGCTTCGACACGGTGCGCAGGCAGCTGGCCGAGGTGCTCTGCGAGAAAAATCCGAAGGCCGCGCTGTGCCAGCCGGCGGCCGAACCCCAGGAGAATACCCCATGACACGACGCATGCTCCCGGTGCTGTTGTTCCTGCTGCTGCCGTCCTGCGCGTGGTTCGTGTCGCGCAAGGAGGCCGATGACATGGGGCTTCGCGTGGAGCGCGTGTCCTCGGCGTTCGCGGCCCGCTCCGCGGACGAGGCGGCCCTCAAGGAGAACCTGGCCCGCGTCAGGGTCGAGCTCGAGAAGATCCGCGAGGAGCGCGAGAAGTACATGGGGCGGCAGGCCCAGTTCATGGAGGACGTGCGCGGGAAGATCGACGATCTGCAGACGCGGGTGCAGGAGCTCGAGCAGCGGCTCGCCGCGGCCACCGGCAAGGTTGACTCCGAGTTGTTCCGGCAGTTGCAGGCCGTCACCGCGGCGCTGGCCGCGCGAGCACAGGAGATCACCGAGCTGGAGCGGCTTTCGCGTGAGACCGCCTGGGTGTCCAGCCAGCTCAAGCCCGAGGAGCTCGGAGACGTCATCGCCGCGCTGGCCGCGGCCAGGCAATGGAAGCTCGCGCAGGGGCACCTGGCGCTGATGATCCAGAAGCACCCCGGCACGCCGCAGCTGGGTGTGGCGGTGGCAGGGCTCGTCGAGACCGCGTCCACCGCCTCCGAGTTCGCCAAGGTGGTGCTGTACGCCGACCTCTACCGGCGCCTCTTCCCGTCCGGGCCCTCCGTGGCCCGCGTCACCTTCCTGCTGGCCCAGGCCCACGCCCAGTTCATGGACTGCGCGAGGGCGATCCCGACGCTCAAGGCCTACGTTGCAGCCTATCCCGATGCCGCCGACTTCCAGGCGGCACAGGACCTTCTGGAGAACCTCGAGAAGATGCGGCACAGCCGCCAGGTCTGCGCGCCCTGATGACGGCGTCGCGTCCGGGAGTCTTCCGTCTGGCCGGGGAGATGCAACCCCGCGGCGATCAGCCCGAGGCCATCGCCGGCCTCCTGGAGGGCCTGTCCGCCGGGGAGCGCTATCAGGTGCTGCTGGGCATCACGGGGTCGGGCAAGACCTTCACCATGGCCAAGGTCATCGAGCAGTGGGGCCGTCCCACCCTGATCCTGGCGCACAACAAGACCCTCGCGGCCCAGTTGTTCGCCGAGTTCCGCCAGTTGTTCCCCGACAACGCCGTGCAGTATTTCGTCTCATATTATGATTATTATCAGCCGGAAGCGTACATGCCCGCGACCGACACCTACATCGAGAAGGACAGCGCCATCAACGAAGAGATTGACCGGCTGCGCCACGCGGCCACCAACGCGCTGCTCTCCCGTCAGGACGTGATCATCGTGGCCTCGGTCTCGTGCATCTTCGGCATCGGATCCCCCCGGTTCTACCGCGACCTGGCGCTGGAGCTGGCCGTGGACCAGGAGATCGACCGCGACGAGGTCCTGCGCCGGCTCGTGGACATCCAGTACGAGCGCAACGACTACGACTTCTATCGCGGCACCTTCCGGGTGCGGGGCGACGTGGTCGAGGTGTTCCCGTCGGACTCCGACCGCACGGCCTGGCGCATCTCCTGGTTCGGCGACCGGATCGAGCGCATCCGTCAGTTCGACCCCTTCCTGAACCAGGCCCAGCAGGAGGCCGCGGCGGCGCTGATCTTCCCGAGCAGCCACTACGTCGTGCCCGAGCAGGATCTGGCCCGCGCCATGACCGACATCCGCGAGGAGCTCCGTGTCCGGCTTTCCGAATTCAACGCCGCAGGCAAGCTGCTGGAGGCCCAGCGCCTCGAGATGCGCACGGCCGCGGACCTGGAGATGCTCGAGACCGCCGGCTGGTGCCGCGGCATCGAGAACTACAGCAGCCACTTCGACGGCCGCGAGGCGGGCTCCCCGCCGGCGACCCTGCTGGACTATTTCCCCAGGGACTTCCTGCTGTTCGTCGACGAGTCCCACCAGACGCTGCCGCAGGTACGCGGCATGCAGCACGGCGACGCCGCACGCAAGAAGAACCTCGTGGAGTACAGGTTCCGTCTGCCGTGCGCGATGGACAACCGGCCCCTGAACTTCGACGAATTCGGCCAACGGGTGGGCCAGGTCGTGTGCGTCAGCGCCACCCCCGGGGACTGGGAGCTCAACCAGACGCAGGGTGTCGTGATCGAGCAGATCGTCCGTCCCACGGGCCTGCTCGAGCCGGCCATGGAGGTGCGGCCGTCGGAGCACCAGCTCGATGACCTCCTCGAGGAGATCCGCCGGTGCAAGGAGGTCGAGGAGAAGGTGCTGGTCGTCACGCTGACCAAGCGCTCCGCCGAGCGTCTCACCGAGTACTACGGCGACCTGGGCGTGCGCGTGCGCTATCTCCACAGCGACATCGACACCCTGGAGCGCATCGAGATCCTGCGGGACCTGCGGCTGGGCGAGTTCGACGTGCTCGTGGGCATCAACCTGCTGCGCGAGGGTCTGGACCTGCCCGAGGTCTCCCTGGTGGCCGTGCTCGACGCTGACACCGAGGGCTTCCTGCGTTCGGACCGCTCCCTGTTCCAGATCAGCGGTCGCGCCGCCCGCCACCTCAACGGCCGCGTCATCCTGTACGCCGATCGTGTCACCGACTCCATGCGCAAGGTCCTCGACGAGACCGACCGCCGCCGCAAGATCCAGCAGCAGTACAACCTCGATCATGGCATCGAGCCTGCGTCGATCATCAAGAGCATCCTGGACATCAATAAAATGATCGGCCTGGATCGCCCCGTCGCGGCCCCCAAATCCACCGGCGTGGACCCGGCCAAGGCCGAGGCGGCCATCGTCAAGTTGACCCGGAAGATGCGCGAGGCCGCCCGGAAACTCCAGTTCGAGGAGGCCGCCCGCCTGCGCGACGAGATCCGCGCCCTGGAGGCTCAGGTCCTGGGCGCTTGAAGACAAGCGCGGCGCTTGAAGACAACCGCGGCGCTTGAAGACAAGCGGGGCGCTTGAAGACAACCGCGGCGCGTGAACCAATTGATGTCCTGGTTGGCAGGATGGAGATCCCGTGCGGACTTCAGGGTGTCCAGAAAATGGACGACACCATCCGCCAGACCCACCCATGGAAGCCCTTTTTACCGGAAAATTTGTATAAAATTTGGACAATGTCTAATTGATGGACACGTCGGTTCCGACGCCGCCGCCACGAAGTCAAAATTCTCCTTGAAAATCAAGCCGTTTTTCCGAAGCATCTCTTGGTGCTTTTTTTGCATGCTCGTGGGCGTCCGTTGATTCGGCTGTGCATGGTGCACAAGGAGTTTCGCAATGAAAACCATCCTCTTCGCCCTGACCCCCGTCCTTTTCAGCATGTTTTTCTTCGCCTGCGCCGCCGAGCGCCCGTCCGGTGAACCGGTCTTTCCTGCGGACGAGGATGCTATACCCCGGCAGGGCGTGACGCTGCTCGACGTCCAGCCGGGCTTCTCCTTCACCGCCCGGTTCGTCAAGGGCGACGACGTGATCTTCGTGCAGGCGCTGCGTGGGCAGGCCACGCCGGAGATCTACCAGCAGGACGCCGAGAGCCCCAAGTTCGAGATCGACGCCCGCATCACGGATCGTGAGGGGCGGATCCTGTACCTGCGGCGCGGCGGCGATTCCTTTGTGGATCCCGTGTGGCAGGACGAACTGGCGCTCCAGGACCTCCTTCCCCCCGCGACGGGTTCCAACCAGGCCCTCTTCGAGATGGTCGGTGAGGCCACCGAAGCGATCGAACAGGAACTGGCCTCCCGCGGCGAGGTCGGCGCCCTCTCCCACGAGCTCGCGGCGGTCCGCGGGTTCGCCCGCAACGCCCCGGTCGCCTACGCGGAATCCGCGCGTCTGGTGGACGAACGGATCCTCAAGGAAGGCTTCCTCGGGATCCCGGAGGCCGGCGGCGGCGGCTCCCTGGCCGGCGAGGAGGCCGACTCCCTGTCCCTGGCCTCGGGCTGGTATTACGTGGCCGTCCATGACAAGCCCATCGTCTACGACTGGCTCCCCGGCCGCCACAGCGGCGTCCGACTGCACCAGCTCAACGGTTCGGGCACCTTCGCGTACTACGACTTCTGCAACCACGGGACCTGCCCGTCCGACATGGCGCTGAAATGCACGATGATCAAGATCAACCGTCCGGCATGGTTCCTCCCCGCCTGCAGCACTGGCTACGGCATGTGGTCCGATGACGGCGGACACAACTGCCACGACGACGCCCGCGTCCAGCTCGCCAGCTTCGTCTACGGAGCCTCCAACAACGGCAGCCAGTGGTGGTGCAACGGCGAAGACGACGACACCGACATCAGCGTCAACGTCCTTGGCTTCGAACTGGATCAGGACGGTTCCGCCGAGTGCAACGACAGCAGCACCATGGGATACAACCATCCGAACATGTTCTGGTACACGGCCTCCAACACCAACTCCGCCCAGCAGTACACCGTGAACTACCCCGTCAAGCTGGCCGCCGGCGCCACCTACACCTTCAGCACCTGCGGTTCCACCTCGGAGGACACCTTCCTGCGTCTGAAGAACAGCTCAGGCACCGTGGTCACGTACAACGATGATGCCTGCGGCACCCAGTCCACGATGACCTACACGCCCTCGGCCGCAGGCACCTACACGATCGCCGCGGGCTGCTACGGATCCGGCTCCTGCACCGCCCGCATCAAGATCTCGCTGGTGTCATCGGCCGCAGCGCCGACCACCGGGGGCACCATCCTGTATCTCGCGGGTTACAGCGCCTCCAACACCAACTCCGCCCAGGACACCGCCAACACCATCTCCGTCAGCCTGAGCCTGGTCGCGGGCAAGACCTACACCATCTCGACCTGCGGCTACTCCTCGACAGACACCTTCCTTCGCCTGTACAACAGCGCATCGACCCAGGTCTCCTACAATGATGACGCCTGCGGCACCCAGTCCACCATCACCTACGCGGCGACGTCCACCGGGACCTACCGCCTCGAAGCCGGTTGCTACGGCAGCGGCTCCTGCTCCGCCTCCTCGATCAAGGTCACCATCCAGTAGCCTCTTCGGGGCACTGGCACGCCTTCGCGTGCAGGCCGAATTTGGCCCGTCTGACAGGACCAGAGCCCGTGTTGCCGCCAAAAATGTCCAAATAGTAGACACCGATTTCTGGTTGACCTGTATTTCGAGGGATTCCGGGGGTGATATCATGGAGAAAGTGTACAGTAATTAGACACTGTCCAATCTTTGTACATTTGGCGAGCGCGTCGTTCGTAAGGGCGCGCTCGCGAAACCTCATGTAAATCAAGCCATTTCTCAATTTACATCATGTTGGCCTCACTTTTGCGGGGTACTGCGCGCCTTCATCTTTGAAGCACCATTGCCGACCCGCCGACCGTCGCGGGTCAGAAGGAGAGACCGCCATGAGAACCACCACTTTCCTGACAGCCTGTTTCGCGAGCCTCCTGTTTCTGGGATGCGCCGCCGACCTGGCCAAAGAAGAGGTCCAGGGCGGCGAGGTCTCTGTTGAGCTGGCCCAGGGGCTGACCGTCCTGGATCTGCAGCCGGACTTCTCCTTCACCGTCCGCTTCGTCCAGGGGCAGGACGTCATCTTCATGCAGGCGATCCGCGGCCGCGAGACCCCGGCCGAGTATCAGAACGACCCGTCCGTGCCGAAGTACGAGATCGACGCCCGCATCACCGACAAGGAAGGCCGTATGATGTACGTCCGCCGCGGCGGCGATGACTTCGTGGACCCGACCTGGGAGGACGACCTCGTCTTCTCCGAGAGCCTGCCCCCGGCCGCGGTGTCCAACCGCAAGCTCTTCGAGATGGTCACCGCGGCCACGAAGGTGCTCGACGCCGAGCTGGCCCGCACCGCCGGCGTGGAGGCGATGGCCTCGGTGCTGCCCGAGATCGGCGCCCTGCGTGACTTCGGCCGCTCCGCGCCCCAGGCGCTGGAGGCCTCCGATCGGGCCGTCGCGGCCCACGTGAACACCTACGGGCTCATC
>PHBF01000495.1 GCA_002841905.1 Deltaproteobacteria bacterium HGW-Deltaproteobacteria-17 | reverse complement strand
GCGCCCGCCATGTAGTTGTAGACGCTGAGCATATAGCTCCGGAGGCCCTGATCGATCGACATGTCGGCGCGCGCGCCGACACGGGTCTGATGGAGCCGTTCCTGATCGTAGTTCGCCATGTATCTGCACCCTCCTGAGTGTGCTGAGCAGTATATTGGCGGATGAAGAACCGAATTCAAGAAAAACCGGAAGCTTTCCGCCGCGCAATTCGATGGTTAAGCCATTGAAATGTCATAAAATACAGCTCTCGCCCACCGCCGGAGATGCCGAAACCGGCTTTCCCGGCCGTCAGTCGGCCCTGAGCACGGAGGCCGACGGCGCGGAAAGCGCCCGCCAGGTGCCCGACAGCCCGAGCGCCACCCCACGCATGTCGTCGTGGGCCTGCTCTGCGCTGGCTGTTCAGCACGGGGTCGAGCCGGTCATGCAAATCGCCGCCCGCGACCGGACGCGGGTCGGCCTGCAAGGGGAAGTGCTCGGCGCTTCGGCCCTCGCGGTGGGGCTGATCGAGGGCATCGCCGAGGCCACGGCGGCCATCGTCAAGGTCTTCTCGGGCATCGTCTCGGACTGGGTGGGTCGGCGCAAACCCCTGCTGCTGCTCGGCTATGGCCTGGCGGCACTGACCAAGCCGCTGTTCCCGCTGGCCGGCGGCATCGGCGCGGTGCTCACCGCACGCTTTCTCGACCGCGTCGGCAAGGGCGTCCGGACGGCGCCGCGCGACGCGCTGATCTCCGGCGCCGTCGCCAGCGATCAGCGCGGGCGCGCGTTCGGCTTCCAGCGGGCGATGGACCACAGCGGCGCGATGGTCGGCCCGATCGTGGCGTTCCTGCTGTTGCAGGCCGACGTCGAGCTGCGCACGGTCTTCCTGGCTTCGGTGGTGCCCGGAGCGTTGGTGTTGGCGCTCCTCGCGTTCGGCATTCCTGCCGAACCCCGCACGGCGGCGCCCCCACCGCTGCCTCCGCTGCGCTGGCGCACGCTCGATCCGCGCGTTCGCGCGCTGATCGCCGCGGCGGGGGGACTCGCGCTCGCGACGACGCCCGAGGCCTTCCTCGTCCTCTGGGCACTCGAGCGGGGTCTGGCACCGGTGTGGATTCCCCTGGTCTGGGCCGCAGCCAGCGGCGCCAAGGCGCTCGTCGCGGGCCCGGCCGGCCGACTCTCGGATCGGTGCGGTCGGCTGCCGGTCGTCGTCATCGGCTGGACCACACGCATCGCGGTGTTGTTGGCGCTGGCGATGGCACAGGACGGTGCGCTGATGGTGTGGGGCCTGTTCATCGCCTACGGCGTCGCCCTGGCATCGACCGAGGCCGCCGAACGGGCGCTGATCGGCGACCTCGCGCCGGCGGCGCAGAAGGCGACGGCCTTCGGTCTCTACCACCTCGCGACCGGCATCCTCGCGCTGCCCGGAGCCGTTCTCTTCGGCGAGCTTCCCGCCGGCACCTACTCGGTGGATGAGACTGCGAAGCCCGGTTGGCACAACACGACCACGCTGCCGATGGACGTGACCCTCGCCGAGGGC
>PHBF01000494.1 GCA_002841905.1 Deltaproteobacteria bacterium HGW-Deltaproteobacteria-17 | reverse complement strand
CTTGGCCTTGCAGCCGCAGCGCAGGAGGAGGCGCTGCGGCTGCCCTCGGGTCTCGAGGCGCGGTTTCACGAGGTGCTGACCGACCGCCCGGAAGGCGGCGGGCTGATCTATCGGTTCCGCTATGTGGCCGGGGCGTTTGACGGGGGGGCCGAGCAACTGGCGGCACTTGGCGACGATCTGACATGGCTTTGCGAGAGCCATGCCCTGCCGCGGATTTCCAATATCGGGCCGCAGCCGGGGCAGGTGGTGATCTCGCTGGCTGACCGCGAGTCGGTATTCGGGGTCTATGATCCTGAGGTAACGCAAGTTTTCGAGGCCTTTCGACCCGAGGGCGGGGCCTGCATATGGGAGATGTTCTGACATGCGCGCGCAAGCAATGGTGACGCTGACTCGGGGGAAGCCGGAGAGTGCGGCTTTGCGGACACAATTGCGCGCGATCGTGCTTTCAATATGTTCAAATCGCTCGATTTCCGCTAGCGTGCATTCAGGTTGCAAGATCGCGACCTTTACCTCGCCATCAAGGCGGGCTAAGGCCATGCGCCGGCGCCTGCCGTTCACCGAAGAAACGAGAGACAGGAGTATTACATGTCCAAGACCGCCAAGAGCATCCTCGCCCTGGGTTTCATCGCCGTCGTCGCCGCTTGCGCGCAGCCGGCCGAAGAAGAATTCGTTGTGGTCGAGCCGATCACGACCGAACCGGTTCACACCGGCAAATACAAGTAAGCCTTTCGAGGCTGGCGCGAAGCGGGCGGCAGCGTCCGCTTCGCCGCACTGCACCGCTGAACGCCCCTGCCATCCGGGGGGCGAATCATGCTGAAGCATCGCGGTTTCCCCGGGCGTTTGCCGGGAACGGATTATCAATTCACCATTCGTCGTGGCAATCCCAGAGGCATTACGCCGCTGGTCGCACGCGAGCGTTATCGGGATCGCAAGCCCATAGATCGCCGTGCCGACACAGAGTTCGTGCGCGCCATCTGGCTGTGTTTCGGTGATCAGCCCTTCGAGCCGCTCCATTTCTCCCAGGGCGCGGGCGATCAGGGCCTGATCTCCTGGCTTGTCGAGCATCCGGTCGTGCAGTTCATCCAGCAACAGACTGATACCGGTCAGCGGATTGCGCACCTCGTGGGCGATACCGGCCGAAAGCCGCCCCAGGGAGGCCAGCCGCTCCATCCGCTCCATCCGCTGGCGCATGCTGACCCGCTCGGTCAAATCCTCCACCGACAGAATGCAGGCTCCATCGCCGCCATAGCTCAAGGGGAGCCGGGCCAGGCGCAGGGTCATCGGTTTGCCCCCCCGTTCCAGATCGACGTAACAGCTCCAGCGGCCCGCTTCCGAGCCGTGGCGGGCTTCGAGCAGAGGGGTGAGCACTTCGGGACTGCCGGCCAGCAACTCCGCGACCGCCACCGGAGTTTCCCGCTCCGGCAGGCTGAGAATGCGCCGGGCCGGCCCGTTCACCGAGGTCACCCGCCCTTCACTGTCGAGGGTAAGCAGTCCGGTTTCGATATTTTCGACGATGG
>PHBF01000493.1 GCA_002841905.1 Deltaproteobacteria bacterium HGW-Deltaproteobacteria-17 | reverse complement strand
TGCGCGAACAACATCCCGGGCCGCTGCTGATCTGCAGCAACCACCTCACCTTGGTCGATTCGATCATCCAGACCATCGTGCTCGGCTCGCTGTGGGATTACCTGCGCCACCCGGCATCGCTGCCGTGGAACCTGCCCGAAGCGAAGAACTTCTACCACCGCTTCAGTTGGCGGTTGGTGTGCTACCTCGGCCGCTGCATCCCGGTGGAGCGCGGCGCCTCGGCAGAGCAAGCACGCTTCGCGCAGGCGCGGATGCGTTACGTGCTCGATTGCGGCGATGCGATCGCAATTTTCCCCGAAGGCCGGCGCAGCCGCGACGGTCGCGTCGATGACAAGGATTTCTCCTACGGCGTTGGCCAATTGCTCAACCGCGTTCCCGGCGCAAAAGTGCTCTGCGTATATTTGCGCGGCATGCGCTTTGGCGGCTTCGCCGACTTTCCAACCCCCGGTGACCGTTTCTACGTTCAGTTGAAGATGCTGGTGCCACAATCGGCCAGCACCGGCCTGCGCCGTGCCCGCGATTTTTCGGCGCAAATCATCGGCCAACTCAAGGCAATGGAAGACGAGTACTTCGCGGCACGCGAGTCCGGTGCGCTGAGCCTGCCATCAGCGTCGTGACAACGACGATCGGCAATGATCTGATCGATTTTCGCGCCAGCCACAATCGTGGCCGCGCCGAGCAACCGCGCCTGCTGGCGCGCGTGCTGACCGCAAGCGAGCGCACCCAGCTTGCCGATGAAGACGCCGGCGACATCGGCTTTGCCCTGCTGTGGTCGGCGAAAGAGGCGGCGTACAAGGCCGCAAAAAAAATCCAGCCCGCACTGGTGTTCGCACCCGTGCGCTGGCAGCTTGCAAGCGCTGATCTGGCGCTGGCTGACGGCAGCAAACGTGGCACCGTGTTCATCGCCGACCACCCACCGATCAGCGTTTCCTGGCAACGCACTTCGCACTGGTTGCATTGCATTGCGGTGCGCGGCGATGCATCAACGAAAACCGAACATGCGGTATCGGCATTGAGCGATTGCATGCCACGCGCATCATTCAGCGAACGCGAGTGCGACAGCTTCAGCCGCGAGCAATCAGCGGCCGTGCGCACGCTGGCCAAACAATTACTGGCGCAACACGGAATCACCGATTGCGAAATCGTGCGTGAGCGGATCGAGCACCGGCTGCTGCCACCGCGTGTTTACAGCGCTGGTATGGCGCGCGATGACGTGCAGTTGAGTCTGTCGCACGATGGCGACTATGTGGCGGCAGTGATTGCGGTTAAGGTTTGACTACAGTCCGGTCAGGTGCCGCACAATGCTTTCGCTTCGCCGCTTCTCGGCTCGCTCGGTTGCGATGGGTTTCGCTACGCTCTACCCATCCTACGAATGCTTGTGGAAGCCTGCCCCCAGACGTGATGTAGCGGCGCGGGAGCCACGTAGACCCTATGAGCCCGAAGGCGGATCGCCGACACTGCGATCCCCATCCGACGAAAGAGGAGATACGGCAATGACGGCGATCCAGAACCCAGTGT
>PHBF01000492.1 GCA_002841905.1 Deltaproteobacteria bacterium HGW-Deltaproteobacteria-17 | reverse complement strand
CGGCATCTCGTTCGTGGCCTCGCCGCGCCACGCCGACGGTCTGCTCGTCACGGGCCCGGTGCCGGAGAACATGCGCCTGGCCCTGCTCAAGACGTGGGAGGCCATCCCCGCCCCGAAGATCTGCATCGCCGTGGGCGCCTGCGCCATCTCCGGCGGCCCCTTCGCGGGTCACACCGAGGTCCACGACGGCGCCGGCGGCCTGATCCCGGTGGATCTGTTCATCCCCGGCTGCCCGCCGCACCCGCTGACCATCCTCGACGGCCTGCTGGCCCTGATCGGGAGAATCGAGTAACCAAGGGAACTGGGTCCGGTGGACCGGACGCCGCCAACGATCCCCCGGTCGCCGCCAACGGTCCCCCGAACGCCAAGCGACCGGTCCCCCGGTCGCCAAGCCCCGCATCAATTAAGGTTTGGTCTCCCGCCGTGATAAATGATACAAATGGGGCCGCCAGGATAGGGAGGTTTCCGATGCAGCTCAAAGTCCTCATCGCGGAAGACGACAAACACACGCGGACCATCATGGAGCACATCTTCCAGAAGGATCCCGCCTTCAAGGACATGGATATCGAGCTGTTGCTGGCCCCCGACGGCGAGCTGGCGCTGGACCTTTTCAAGCGCAACAGGGTCGACCTGGTCATCTCGGACCTGCTCATGCCCAAGATGGACGGCTTCGCCTTCTGCCGCGCCGTGCGCGAGAGCGACCACGGCAAGGACATCCCCATCGTCATCACCTCGGCGATCTACAAGGAGACCGCCCTGCTGAACCGGCTGCGCGAGGAGCTCGGCGTGGTGTTCTTCCCCAAGCCGTTCCAGGTCCGCGAGTTCACCCACGAGATCCTGGGGCTTTTGCAGCGCGGCGAGGCCACCGAGACGCCCGCGGCCCGCCGCACCCGCATCACCATGAGCGGCCCGTTCCAGGGCACCCTGGACGTGCGCCCGCTGCCCACCCTGCTGCTGGACATCTACGACATCGAGGGCACCGGCGTGCTCCTGCTCGAGCAGGGCAAGATGCAAAAAGAGATTTTCTTCCTGTTCGGGCGGCCCATGGGCGCCGAGTCCAACATCCGCCACGAGATGCTGGGCAACTACCTCGTCACCAAGAGCGTGATCACCGAGAAACGCCACCAGGAGCTGCTGGCCCAGGCCAAGAACACCCGCGTGTCCTTCCTGAAGGCCCTGCTCGACGCCCGGGAGTTCGACCAGGAGCTCGTGCTGAAGTACCACGCCTCCCTGGTGAAGGTCCGCATCGTCAACGCCTTCCGCTGGCACTCGGGCAACTACACGTTCTCCCCCGGGGACACCTTCTCCGAGCGGCTGCCCAAGAGCCCGGTGGACCCGGTGGCCTTGGTGTTCGCCGGTCTCAAGCGCGGCGCCGACCTCGACGTGATCACCCAGCGTGTGCAGAACGACCTGTTCTCGACGATCAAGTTCAACGAACGCTATCATAGTCTGCGCGAGGAGTTCCTCCGCGTGTTCGGGGACACGGTGCTCGCCCAGCTGGGGCAGCCCGGCACCAACATCG
>PHBF01000491.1 GCA_002841905.1 Deltaproteobacteria bacterium HGW-Deltaproteobacteria-17 | reverse complement strand
CCCACGCCGTGAACACGCCCGAGCTCATGCGCAAGGTCCGGGCGCTCGAGATTCGCACGCGCCGCTCCGTCAGCGAGGTCTTCGCGGGCGAATATTCGAGCGCGTTCCGTGGCCGGGGGATGGAGTTCAGCGAGGTGCGCGAGTATCAGCCCGGCGATGACATCCGCGCCATCGACTGGAATGTCACGGCCCGCACGGGCTCGGCCCACATCAAGCGCTATGTTGAAGAGCGTGAGCTGACGGTCGTGCTCGCGGCCGATCTCTCGGGCTCGGGCCGCTTCGGGAGCGCGCTTCGAACCAAGAACGATACCGCCGCCGAACTCTGCGCTGTCCTCGCCTTCGCCGCCACCCGCAGAAACGATAAGGTCGGCCTCGTGATCTTCACCGACCGGGTGGAGGCCACCATCCCCCCTCGCAAGGGGCTCCGGCACGCCCTGCGGCTGATCCGCGAGGTGCTGAACTTCGAGCCCCGGCGCGCTCGGGGCGAGCGGGTCGGAACGGACATCGCCGCGGCGGCCCGCGAGCTGAATCAGGCCCAGAAGCGTCGCGCGGTCATCTTTCTCGTCTCCGATTTTCTCTCGCACTCCGCGCGAAGCCCCGGCGCCGATCCTCTCGACGATGAACAGGTGACGGCGCTGCGCATCCTCGCCCGGCGTCACGATGTCATCGCCGCCCGCATCAGCGATCCCCGCGAGCGGAGCATCCCCGGCGCCGCCGGGCTGCTGGAACTCGAGGACGCCGAGACCGGCCGCCGGTTCGTCATCGACCTCTCCAGTCGTTCCGCCCGCTCCCGCTTCGAGCGCCTCATGGAGCGGCGAGGAGGCCGGCTCGGTGAGCAGCTCCGTCGAGTCGGGATCGATTCCTTCCCGGCTTCGACGCACGACGAATCCTACATCCACGCGCTCGTCGAACTCTTCCGGCGACGCGAACGGAGGCGCTAGGCGTTGCACGCTCCCCACAGGCTTCCGATACTCGGACTGGCTCTCACGCTCTCCCTGGCGTGCGCCTGCGCGCCGCGAGACAAGCCGTCGGAGGCCGGCGCCAGCCGGGAACCGTCCGGGCCTCGACAGGTCATCGGTGACGAACGGACGATGCGGGTCGAGCTGAGCCTCGACTCCGCCGAGATCACGACCGCGCAGCGTCTGACGATAACGATCACAACCAGCCTCGCTGACGGCTGGAGCGCCGCGCCGGTGGAGATCGCGCCGGCTCTCCCCGAGAACTGGAAGATCGCCGAAGATCACTCCGCCCCCGTCGAGACGGGGGGAGATTCTTCTCGATCAACCATCCGCCGGACCGTCGTGATCGAGCCCTTTCTCGCCGGGGAGTTCTCCCTCGGCGCCCTCGAGTTCACCGCGAACAGCACGGCGAACCCCGCCCATGAACCGGCGATCATCCGCGGTGAACCGATGACCGTTCGGGTCCGTTCGGTGCTCGCCGACGAGTCGGATCAATCCCTGGCGCCCACCAAGAGCATCGTCGATCCTCCGGCGCGGATCCGCTGGTGGCCCTGGTCCGCCGTC
>PHBF01000490.1 GCA_002841905.1 Deltaproteobacteria bacterium HGW-Deltaproteobacteria-17 | reverse complement strand
GCTGCGGTTCGAATAACTCACGCCCTCGCAGGAGATCAGGGAAAACATCAGCAAGGAAAGAAGGAAAACTCGAACTTTCATGATGACCTCCACCTGATCCGGGGCGGCTTCCGCCGGCGGTCAGTTGATCGGGTTGAGGATCTGCATGTTCAGGCCGCCCGGATAGGCGTAGGAGTCGTAGGCGTCGTAGCCGACGATGATGATGCCGAAGGGCTCGGTGCCGGTGAAGGCATGCACGCCGTCGGGGACCGAGATGCGCCCCACCTCCCAGGCCACGGGGTTCACACCATCGTTGATCGCGACGAAGGAGGCCTGGCTGACGGGGTTGCCGTCCATGGACACGGTGGCCGACGTGGGCTTCACCAGGATCGCGTAGTCGTAGATCCAGTTCACCGGCACCAGCACGATGTAGTTGTCCAGATACTGGGCCACGGGCACCATCTGCGTCATGGCCGGATCACCGGCCTGCTCGGCCGAGACGTTGCAGGTATAGGAGCCCGTCAGGTAGGCCATGACCAGGATCGGCTTGTCGGCGGTCACGAGGAAGTCGCCGGGGTTGGCCATGGTTCCGGCGACCGTCAACTGCACGACCTGCCCGGCCTGCATCACCTGAGGCCCGACCGGCAGGCCGGTCACCGCGGGGTTGGCGGAGTAGGTGACCGTGGTGTTGTTCTGGGAGGCCATGATGTGCCAGATCGTGGCCTCGGGGGTGCCCGTGGAGCGCACCGGCAGGCGCGAGGCGACATAGAGGTTGCCCCAGGACTGGAGGCCGATGAGCTGCTCCTCCACGTGATCGCAGCAGCAGCCGCCCGATGCCGGGATGTTGGCGCACATGTTGCCCGTGAAAACCGCGACGGGCTTGTCCGAGGCGATGTACGTACCGTTGAAGCCGGCGTCGGAGGGGGTCTCGATCTGGAGGGAGTCGCCCTCGCTCAGCCCGTTGAAGGTGTAGGGCACACCGGCCGAAAGGGCGGGGACGCTGCCCCCCGCGGTCGTGGCGACCGAGGAGGTGACGGTGACCGAGGTGTTGTCGGCCGACGGCACGATGTTGATCTGGCCGCGGCCGGCGCCGATGCCCCAGTTCACGACGTAGTAAAAGCGGTCCAGCGAGCTCGTGGGCAGCAGCAGCGAGGCGTCGGACGTGTAGGAGCTCACGCCGTCGACGGGCTGGAACTGGTAGGCGATGACCGGCAGGTCCGAGACGATCTTGTACGCGCCGGCCAGGAACAGGTTGGTGTTGTCCACGTGGCGGTCCACCAGGTTGAACTGCGCCAGCGTGCCCGGGGCCACCGAGCGGGTCTCGATGGTGTTCCAGACGCCGCCGCTGCGCGTCTGGATCTGCACGTTGGCCGCGATCGAGGCGTGGGTGTTGGAGATGCCCACCGCGTACTGCAGGTTGTCATAGCCGGGGTAGTTGTCCAGATCGGTGGCGAAGTAGACGCAGCCCACCGAGGAGCGCGTCAGTTCCGCCATCTGGCACGGCGTCAGGCAGTCGTTGTCCACCACCCCGTTGCAGTTGTTGTCGAT
>PHBF01000489.1 GCA_002841905.1 Deltaproteobacteria bacterium HGW-Deltaproteobacteria-17 | reverse complement strand
ACTCCATGCATTGTCAAGGGCACTCTTCAGTGCCTTCGGCAACACCGGAGTTTTTCGATCCTTGCGGCTCTCAAAACTCGTTCTGTCATCCTCGTCCCCGGATACAGTGGCGGGGGCCGCGCCGGCCTTTCACCGGCTTCCCAGCCGCCGGCGAAGACACCGGCGGCACCTGAACGCCTTCCTCCTAGCAGATGCCGGGGGAAAGGTCAATCGCCACCTTGCTCCAAGCCTGCCGACCGCAAGCAGGGATGTTGACATCGTCTTTCGCCTTGAGACACGCAAAGATCGAAATCGAAATCGTGGTCGCAATCGGGATCGAAATCGTTCATCGGCAGTCGTTTCCAGGGTCGGTTTTTTTCCATTGGAGGCGTTTGCACGCGACCCGAAGTGGGGTACACTTGTTCCACCCAAAAGGAGGCCCCGTATGCGTAACCTGATGGCTTTCATATGCACGATCACCCTCGTCGTGTCCGTCCTTGCCGGTTGTGACGACGACATCAACGCCAACAACAACACCAACCTCAACAACCACAACAACAGTGCCAATGAGGTCTGCGACAACGGTGCCGACGACGACGGTGACGGCTGGGTCGACTGCGAGGATCAGGACTGCTTCAGCGACGGCGCCTGCAACACCGGCGGCGAGAACTGCACCAACGGCCTCGACGACGACGGCGACGGCTTCATCGATTGTGAGGACCAGGACTGCTTCCGGCATGCCGCCTGCCAGGGGGCCGAGGAGATCTGCGACAACGGCCAGGACGATGATGGCGACGGTTTCGCCGACTGTCTGGACCTCGACTGCGCCGAGGCGTGCGAATACCGCGAGATCTGCGACAACGGGGCCGACGACGACGGCGACGGCTTCACCGACTGCGAGGACCAGGACTGCTTCCGGCATCAGGCCTGCACGGTGGTGACCGACGAGATCTGCAACAACGGGCTCGACGACGACGGCGACGGCCTGGTCGACTGCGAGGATCCCCAGTGCCGCAACACCGTGCACTGCCAGGTGCCCGAGGAGATCTGCGACAACGGGCAGGACGACGACCGGGACGGCTTCGTCGACTGCGACGACGCGGACTGCGCCGACTCCTGCGTCTACCTCGACATCTGCGACAACGGCATCGATGACGACGGGGACGGCTGGATCGATTGCGAGGACCAGGACTGCTGGGGCCACCAGGCCTGCACCGTGGTCAACAACGAGGACTGCTTCAACAACTGGGACGACGACGGCGACGGCCTGATCGACTGCGCCGATCCCGACTGCTACATGATCCCGGATCTGTGCGGGCAATATGAATATGATTGCTTCAACGGCGCCGACGATGACTTCGACGGCTGGATCGACTGCGAGGACCCCGACTGCATGGGCACTCCCGGATGCGGTGGCGAGTACGAATACGACTGCGCCAACGGCCTCGATGACGACCGGGACGGCTGGATCGACTGCGAGGATCGCGACTGCATGAACCCCCCCGCCTGCGGGATCATCTCTCCGGAGATCTGTGACAACGGCATGGA
>PHBF01000488.1 GCA_002841905.1 Deltaproteobacteria bacterium HGW-Deltaproteobacteria-17 | reverse complement strand
CGCTGAGGTCGCCCTTGCAGACGACCGTGCCAGTGCCCTTGCACAGGCCGAAGTCGCCGTCCTCGCAGGCCGTGCCCTTGATGGGCAGGAAGTCCTCGTCGACGGCCCCGTTGCAGTCGTTGTCGAGGTTGTCGCAGCGGACCTCGGCGTAGGCGACCTTGTTGGGGCTGCCCGCAAGGCGATCCACGGCCGCCGGATACTGGCAGACCCAGAGCGTGGAGCCGCTGAAGTCCTGGCACAGGGAGGCCACGGAGAGACCGCAGGCCCCGCCGGTCTTGCAATACGTCCCCGGCGGAGGGATCAGATCGCTCACCTCGTCGATGTCGCCGTCGCAGTCGTCGTCGAGCCCGTTGCAGTCCTCGGATCCCGAAGGAAGCGTGGGTTCGCAGGCATATTCGCAGCCGTTGCCGGCCGGGTTGGCGAGGTCGCCGTCGTCATCGTAATAACCGGCGTTGCAGGTGTAAACGCAGGCCCCCGCCGTGCACGAGGATACCGACGCGTGGGCGGGCACGTTGGCGAAACACGAGGTGCCGCACATGCCGCAGTTCAGGATGTCGGTGTTGAGGTTGTAGCCGTCATCGGGCGTCCCGTCACAGTCGTTGTCGACGGTGTCGCACAACTCGGTCTGCGGCAGGACCTGCCCCTGGCAGGTGTTCCATACCCCGCTGAAGCATTTCTGGGTGCCGGCGTGGCACAACCCCACACCATCGGTCCCGCCGGGGCCGGTGTAGCAGGACTGCTCCAGCGGCGTGCCTGAGACGCCCTCGTCCTTGGCGCCGTCGCAGTCGTTGTCGAGGTTGTCGCAGATCTCCACGCCCCCGTTGGTCTGTGTGCAGGCGTACTCGCACCCGTTGGACAGCAGGCCGTCATAATTATAGGTGTTGGGGAGACAGGTGAAGGTGCAGTTGCCTGATGCACAGCCCGTGGCCGTCATGTTCGCCGGTGCGTGGGCCGCGCACACGTAGCCGCAGCCGCCGCAGTTCAGCACGTCCGTGGCCGTGTTGAAGGTCTCGTCGATGCTGTTGTCGCAGTCGTTGTCGAGGCCGTCGCAAGCCTCCGTGCCGCCATTGCTGATCGCGCAGTAGTACTCGCAGCCCGGGGCAGCCGAATAATCATAGTAGTTGGCTGCGCAGGTATACTGGCAGGTGCCGGCCACGCATCCCGTCGTGACCATGTTCGGAGGACCGCTGGTCTCACAGACATGGCCGCAGGAGCCGCAGTTCATGACGTCGGTGGCCGCGTTGTACTCGTCGATCGTCCCGTCGCAGTCGTTGTCGAGGCCGTCGCTGCAGTCCTCCACGCCGCCGTTGGTGGTGGCGCAAACGTATTCGCACCCGTTGCCACCGATGACATTCCTGGTGCCGTCCAGATCATAGGTGCCCGGCACGCACTGATACTGGCATACGCCCGCCGCGCAACTGACCGCGCTGGTGTTGGGCGGCTTGATCGAGTTGCAGTTCCGGTTGCACGAGCCGCAGTTGTACAGGTTCGTGTTCAGGTCGAACCCGTTGTCCACCGTCCCGTTGCAG
>PHBF01000050.1 GCA_002841905.1 Deltaproteobacteria bacterium HGW-Deltaproteobacteria-17 | reverse complement strand
GCTGGGATGGACCGAGAACTTCTTCGCAGGCGCGGCGCGCTCGTTCACTCGGGCAGGATCCCTGTTCGCCGACGCGTTCTCCCACGCCGCGTTCTCGACGTGGTCGATCCTGGTGGGCGTGGCCCTGCTGGTCCTCTTCGGGGTGCTGTCATGAGATTCCTGCACATGCTTCCGCAGTTGTTGGGCGTCAGTTTCCTGGCGATGGCCATCGGCCTCCTGCTCATGGGGCTGGGCCGACAGTTCACCGCGCGCCTCCAGCGCCGCGTGGGACCACCCTTCTACCAGGCCTACATCGACGTCCTGAAGTGCTTCTCCAAGGGCTCGATCACCCATGGGTTCGTGATGGACCTGGGCAGCATCATGTCCCTGGCGGGCCTGCTCGCGACCGCCTACTACGTCCCCTTCGTGCAGTGGACGGCGACGGGCTCGGGCAGCCTCGTGATCATCCTCTACATGATGACGATCGGCTACCTGGGCATGGCCATGGGCGTGTCCGCGTCGGGCAACCCGCAGGCGCCGCTGGGGATCTCCCGCGCTCTGGCGCTGATGTTCGGGTACAAGATCCCGCTGGTCATGGTCATCCTCGCGATGATCCTGGTCACCGGCACCTCGGACCTGCTGAACATCGTGAACGCGCAGCAGGGCGGCCCGTCGCACTGGTTCCTGCTGAAGTTCCCGATCGGTTTCCTCGCGGTGGAGATCGCCTTCCAGGGCATGATCGGTGAGCGGCCCTACGACATGATGATCGCGCCGGCCGAGATCGCCTCGGGACCGATGGTGGAGCTCTCCGGCAAGTACCTGGGCCTGGCCTTCCTGCTGCACTCCGTGCAGTTGTACGTCGAGACCGCCCTGATCGTGAACCTGTTCCTGGGCGGCGCGGCCAACCCGGCGACGTTCTTCGGCAAGCAGGTGGTCGTCTACCTGACCTCCATGGCCGTCAACGCCGTGATGGCCCGCTACCGGATCGAGCAGGGCATCGCCCATCTCTGGAAGTGGGCCGGTTCCCTCGCGTTCATCCAACTTCTGACCATCAAGGGGGGATTCTGACATGGAAGACGCCGTCCTGTTCAACCTGCGTGACGAACGACAGAGCGCCTGGGAGAGCGTGCTCAACTACTTCCGCAAGCGTTCGATGTGGATGCTCTACTACTGCACCGGGTGCGGGGCGATCGAGCTGCCCCCGTCGATGACCTCGCGGTACGACATGGAGCGCTTCGGCATGGGCCCGATGGCCACCCCGCGTCAGGCGGACCTGCTCCTGATCACGGGATACCTGTCGGTCAAGACGCTCAAGCGCGTGATCTACTCCTACGAGCAGATGCAGGAGCCCAAGTACGTCGTGGGCTTCGGTTCGTGCCCGATCAACGGCGGCATCTACTGGGACTCCTATCCGGTGATCAACCACCTGGAACTGTTCATGCCCGTGGACATGTCGATCGCCGGCTGCATGCCGCGTCCGCAGGCCGTGCTCGACGCGTTCCAGAAGTTGATGGCCGAGATCCAGGACGGTCATGCGGTGGGGTACAAACGGTACAGGAAGCACTACGACTGGTACAAACGCAACCAGGACGCCGTGCTCGCCCGGACCGAGGCCGTCCTCGAGCCCTGGGAGGACCCGTTCTCCGATCCGGCCCTCGTCGAGAGCCTGTGGAACGACGCGCCGGAGGAAATCAAGGAAAACCGGGAGGTCCGTCATGACGCCTGAACGCTTTTCCCGCCAGCTCGAGCAGTTCTTCGGCGCCGACGCCCGTTTCGCGGACAAGGGCGGCGCCCAGTGGGAGGTGAGGATCCCCCGTGATCGCTGCCTGCCGCTGCTCTCCTTCTGCCGCGACCACTCCTTCGTGCACCTGGCGTTCGTCTCGGCCATCGACTGGATCGCCGAGGACGAGATCGAGCTCGTGTACCACCTGTGGAGTTATGAGCACCGTGTGCATGTGCTGGTGAAGACGCGCCTGGAGCGCGAGAAGCCCTGGATGTTCACCGCCTTCCGGCTGTGGGGTCACGCGCAGGCCTACGAGCAGGAGATCCACGAGATGATGGGCGTGTACTTCCTGGGGAACCCCGATCTGTCCTCCCTGTTCCTCCACAACTGGAAGGACCGGCCGCCGCTGCGCAAGGACTTCGACTCGCGCGCCTACTCCTTGAAGGCGTACACGCTCTCCGGCCTGGGACTCGCCCCCGAAGACGAGGAGGATGCCAATGTACCTTCCTGACGGCTACACCACCCTCGACAAGCTCCGTGAAGCCGGAGAGATGGCCGAATACGACCTGTTCTTCGGCCCGAACCATCCCGGCATGCACGGCAACTTCGGCTACGTGCTCACCATGATCGGGACCGAGATCGTGCGCGTGCGCCCCAACGCCGGCCTGCTCCACCGCGGTTTCGAGAAGGCCATGGAGGGCAAGGCCTGGGCGGCCAACGTCTCCCTGATCCCCCGTGTCTGCGTGCCCGACCCCGATCCCAACGAGGTCGCATACTGCCAGGCCGTGGAGAAGCTGCTCGGCTGCGAGGTCCCGATCCGCGGACGGTTCATGCGCTCGATCACCCTCGAGCTCTCCCGCCTGGGATCGCTGTACATGGGCATGGGCGGCCTCGCCGGCGCCCTGGGTCACTACAGCACGATGTACCTGATGATGATCGAGCGCGACATGATCCTAGACCGCTTCGAGGCCCTCACCGGCGCGCGCATCTACCACATCTACAACGTGCCCGGCGGCGTGCGCAACGACACCCCCGTGGGCTGGCTGGACTCCGTGTCCGGGCTCCTGGACCACATCGAGGCGCAGATGCCCGAGTATGATCGCCTGCTCTACGAGAATCACGTCGTCTGGGACCGTCTCTCGGGCATGGGGCCGATCACGGCCGAGGAGGCGATGGCGTCGGGGATCACCGGGCCCGCGCTCCGCGCCACCGGCGTCAAGGCCGACATCCGCGTGGACGCGCCGTACGCGGCCTATCCCGAGGTGGAGGTCAACATCCCCACTTCGGGCGGCGGAGACGCCCTGGCCCGCGCCGTGCAGGTGCGGCTGGACTTCGCCGAGAGCGTGCGCATCCTGCGTCAGTTGATCGCCCGGATCCCGGCCGGGCCCGTGCACGCGGATCTGGGGAACCTCGCCAAACTGAAGGTGCCCGCGGGAGACGCATACTCCAAGGTCGAGAGCTCCAAGGGCGAGTTCGGGTACTACGTGATCTCCGACGGGGGCGAGAAGCCGTACCGCGTCTCCGTGCGCGGACCCTCGCTGCCGGCGGGTCTGTACCTCTGTCACCAGCATCTTCCGGGCATGAAGATCGACGACGTCGCCGCATGGATGGCGTCGTTCGCCATCTGTCCGCCGGACATCGACCGGTAGGAGGCACATCATGGCTTTAGGCGAAAAAAGTTTCTTCGCTCCGTTCTCCATTCTTGCGAACCTGTTCCGCAAGCCCGCGACGATCTGCTATCCCAGGCACGACCTCAACGTGCACGGCAAGCCGGGACCGAGCCTGATCTACCGGGGCATGCACGCCAACGACCTGTCGGTCTGCATCGGCTGCGGCAACTGCTCCCGGGTGTGTCCAACCGCGGCGATCGCGATGATGACCGATCCGGAGGCCGTGTCCGACCCCGCCAAGAACCCGGAGCGCCCGGTGATCGACTACGGGCGCTGCTGCTTCTGCGCGTTCTGCGTGGATTCCTGCCCCAGCAAGAGCCTGCAGATGAGCCGCGAGTACATCTACACGCAGCCGAGCCTGAAGGAGGATCCCCTCGAGGAGGTGAAGTGGAAGCGCGAGATGTTCACGATCCGGCCCGACCACCGCAGGTCCGACGATCCGGGGTGGGTCCAGACCGAGCACACCTCGTGGCTCGATCTGAAACGGCAGGAGATGGACCAGGCCGGCGCCGAGCAGCGCGTCACGGGGTTCCTCGAGATCGTGCAGGGCTTCTCCCGCGAGGCCGCGCTGCGCGAGGCGGCCCGGTGCATCGAGTGCGGCATCTGCACCAACACCTGCCCGGCGCACATGGCCATCCCTGAGTACATCCGCGCGATCTACGACGACCGGCTCGAGGAGTCGGTGCGGATCATGTACGAGACAAACCCGCTGTCGGCGACCTGCGGGCGGGTGTGCACGCACAAGTGCGAGACCGTGTGCGCGCTGTCCCACCGCGGCGAGGCCGTCGCGATCCGGTGGCTCAAGCGCTATGCGCTGGACCACCTGCCCCGGGAGCAGCGGATCAAGGCCGCCCTGGACCTGAAGGGGTCCAGCGAGCATCCCAAGAAGGTCGCCGTGATCGGCTCGGGTCCCGCGGGTCTGTCCGCGGCCTACTACCTGGCCGGGTTCGGACACGACGTCACGATCTTCGAGCGGATGCCCAAGGCGGGCGGCACCATGCGTTACGGCATCCCTGCCTACCGGCTCCCCGACGACCAGCTCGACGCCGAGATCGAGGCGATCGAGGCCCTCGGCGTGAAGATCCGGTACGGCGTCTCCGTCGGCCGTGACGTCCGCTTCGACGAGCTGCGCGCCGGGCACGACGCCGTGATCATCGGCATCGGGCTGTTTGATGGGCGTACAACCAAAATGACTGGATGGGAGAAGCCCGGGGTCTACCGCGCGATCGAGCTGCTGCGCCGACACCGGGAGGGCGAGGAGATCCCGGTGGAGAAGCGCATCGTGGTCGTCGGCGGCGGCAACGTCGCCATGGACATCGCCCGCACGCTGGCCCGCCTGCAGAAGATCCGCCACGGGGCGGTGGATCTGCTGGTGACCTGCCTGGAGAGCCGCGGCGAGATGCCCGCGGACCGCGAGGAGATCGAGGAGGCCCTCGAGGAGGGCATCGTCATGGAGCCTTCCTGGGCGCCGCAGGCCGTCGAGCTTGACGCCGAAGGCCGCATCTCCGGACTCTCGGTCTGTCGTTGCGACCGTGTGTTCGACGCGGACGGCCGCTTCGATCCCCGCCTGTCGCCGCAGGTGACCTCGTGCTATGCCGGCTCCCAGATCGTCGAGGCCATCGGCCAGAGCGCGGACTGGGCCTTCCTCACCCCGGAGCAGCAGGACGCGCTGGGGCTCTCGAGGGGCCGCGCTCCTGCGCTGGCGACAGGCCTGCCCGGTGTGTTCGTCGCCGGTGACATTTTGCACGGACCTGATATTATCCACGCCGTCGCCGACGGACACGAGGCCGCCCGCGCCGTGGACGCCCTCTTCTCCGGAAAGTAAGGACGCAGCATCATGAAAGACTGGACCCACGCCACGCTCGACGACATCATCGACTTCGCCATCCGCATCGAGGAGGAGAGCTTCACCTTCTACTCGGAGGCAGCCCTTTCCCATCAAGGGAATGCCTTGCCGGAGATCGTGAAACTGCTGAAGATCCTGGCCCTCGAGGAACGCAACCACAAGGACATCCTGCAAAAGAAAAAGGAAGGATGGCGGCTCGCCGACGTGCCACGCGCGGAGGTGGGAACGAACGTCCAGCGGATCGTGGATCTTCCGTCGGTCCAGGCCGACGCCGAACTCGGGGAGGTCCTGCTCGCGGCCGCCGCCCGGGAGAGGGGCACGGCCGCCCTCTACCGTTCCCTCATGGCGCTGTCGGACTTCGGGGATCTGCAGGAGGTCTTCGTCGAGCTCGTGGCCCAGGAGGAGGGGCACGAACGGCGGCTGATGTCCTTTCACAAGTCCCTGTACCCTGCAACCCAGGAGTGAGATATGCGTATCCTGTCTCTGATTTTCGTTTTCGCAATGGCCTTTTCCGGTGTCGCCTGTGACGACGGCTCGAAGAAGAGCGCGAACAACGTCAACAACGTCAACAATGTCAACAACATCAACAACGTCAACAACGGGTACTGCGGCGACGGCCAGATCCTCGGCGTCGAGGAGTGCGATGACGGGAACATGGCGTCCGGTGACGGCTGCTCGTCGGACTGCCTGTGGGAGTACGCGTGCGGCGACGGGGTGCGCGAGTTCACGGAGGAGTGCGACGGAGAGGACTTCGGCGAGTCCACGTGCGTGACCTGGGGCCACGCCGGCGGCCTGCTGACCTGCGGCGCCGACTGCACCGTCGATGACGCCGCCTGCGAGGACACCAGCGAGAACCTCCGCGGGTGGTACCGCATGGAGACCATGTCCGCCCAGGAGATGAACGCGGCCGACACCAACAACATGTGCGTGATCCACGAGTACGGAGATGGGGCGGTGCTGCGCGGCATGCCGGGGCGCATCGGGGACAGCATCTTCTTCGACTCCACCTCCGGGCTGCGCGCCTACATGGACTGCGGCCCCGGCTACGAAGGCACGGAGTCCCTCACGGTGGAGGCGTGGATCCAGGCCACCATGGTCGGCATGGACATCTCCATGATCGTCTCCTCCGTCGAGAGCTACGAGGCCACCGGGCTGGCCTTCTACATGGCGCTCACCCCGGACTTCACGCTGGAGGCCGGGGTCGGTGACTGGGACGCGGCCGTGGTCTCCACGGGCATGGTGCCCACCGGTTCCTGGCATCACGTGGCCTTCACCTGGGACGGGACGTCCCTGACCCTCTTTGTCGACGGCCTTCCCGCCGGCGTCAGCCAGGATCATCCCGGCGGCCCGGTCCCTGTGATGACGGACTCCCGCTTCTACATCGCCTCGAACTACCTGGGCGGCGGCATGGCCGAGAACGGCCACTTCTTCACCGGGTATCTCGATGAAATCAAGATCTGGGACGTGGCCCGCACCTCGGTCGAGATCTGCGGGGACGCGGGGGGCGTGTGGTTCGAAGAGGACTGCCTCCTCTGAAGACGGGGGTTTTCGCTGGTGGGGCTTGCATTTTGGCCTTGCTGTGCTATATATTTTTCGCCGTTTTTCGGCTGCTGGAGGTTCCCGATGCGAAACATCCGTTCCCTTTTCACCATCCTGCTGGTCCTTTCCGCCCTCGGATCGGTCGCCTGTGACAACACCAAGACGGAGGTCTCGCCGCACATCGCACTGACGGTTGAAGAGGTGGCCTGGTTTTCGCCCTATCATCCGACGGCAGCGACCAAGATCGTCCACACCATTCCCGCCGATCTGCTCTCCGAGCTCGACACCACCATGGGGAACACCACGTTCCTGGCCCTGTACGACGCCGAAAAGACGCTGCTGGGCTACGCGCGCCAGATCGGCGATCCCCTGGACTGTTCTTCCGGCAAGTGCAAGGCCATCCGGTTTTTCCTGATGTTCGACACGAACCTGAACTACAGCGCGGTCTTCCACCCCGCCGGCAAGAGCGGTGATTTCTACAAGGGCATCGAAGGCGATCTGGAAAACGACACGCTGTTCACGGCCGATGACCTGGAGTTCCTGCACGCCCTGCTGCTCGACCCCCCGGCCAAGCTCCTCGAGGCCGAGTCCACCGACGTCATCGTCGACGCTCTCAGCACCGCCACCTTCGAGCCCTACTGGGACGTCGTCGTGCGCCAGGCCGCCTACACCACCTATGCCGTCCTGCATCACATGGTCAACTCCCGCGTCCTGATGCAGAGCCAGGTCGTCGAATAATCTTCCACCGGGAAAGCGGTGACATCATGGACAGAAGAGAATTCCTGCAGGTTGCCCTGCTGTCGACCGCGGCCCTGAAGGTGGCGGCCTGCACCGACGCGACCTGCGATCCCGACGTGGAGGACTGCTCGGCGCGCTACCCGTTCTTCGTGGCGAGCGGGACGTGCACCGCCTGCGGCAAGTGCGTGCCCCAGTGCGGCAAGAAGGCCTTCCACCTGCCCGGGGGCACCAACGTGGTCTCGATCGACTTCACCCGCTGCACGCGCTGCGGCTCCTGTTTCCTGGCCTGCGAGGCCGCCGGCTACCATGCCGTGATGGAGATGCAGGTGCCCGACGGCTACATGTACGAGATCGATCAGGAACTCTGCCAGAAGTGCCTCAACTGTCACAAGGTCTGCACGGCGGTGCCCGAGAAGGCCATCGTGCAGACGAACCTCCAACGCACGCGCATCGACCAGGTCAAGTGCTCGCACTGCGGGGAATGCGTGGAGTTGAGTTTCTGCCCATTTGGAGCCATCCATGAAAATCGCCCCGGTTAGCCTGTTTTTCCTGATCGCGCTTGTCGCCGGCCCCGCGCGTTCCAAGCAGTGTCCGTCCCGCCTGCCCGAGAAGATGCACCAGGTGGGCGAGAAGGAGTTGTACTGGGGACTGGAGTTCCGCGTGGCCCACTTCTTCTCGTGGGACAAGGATCTCTCGGCGCCCGCGCCGGAGACGGCCTTCAGCCACAACGGGTTCGGAGCCCTGCGCGGCGCCGTCGAGTACGCCCCCGCGCCCTGGCTCAACCTCCGGCTGGAGACCGAACTGAAGGTGCGCAACGGCGTCGAGAACTGCAACGCCTGGACCGTGGGACTGCCGAAGAAGTTCGAGATGATCCCGCAGTTGCGCAACCTGTACGCCCAGATCGAGCCCTGGGAGGAGGCCGAGCTGCGCATCGGCCGCCAGAACATCGCGTGGGGGACCCAGGCCCTGGTCGACAACTTCTTCGACGCGGTGTCCCTGCGGCAGCCCCTGGGGGAGAAGGTGGCCATCGAGGTGTTCGGCGGCGTGTTCGCCCCCGAGCTCACGCGCGAGGCCCTGGGCTGCGGCTACGAGATGTACTACGAGAACCGCAAGGCCTGGAAGCGGCTCTGCAGCATCAACTATGGCGATGTGATCATGGCCGGCGCCTCGATGCGCCTCAAGAGCTTCAAGCCCCACCAGATCTGGCTCTCCCACATCACCCAGTGGGATCGGCGCGACGTCGACGAGCCCACCGTGGCGCAGCCCGAGCCCCTCACCACGATGTTCGGCAGCCTGTATGCCTCCGGTCCGGTCACGGACGCCCTGGGCTACGAGCTCGAGGCCCTCGCCGGCTACAAGCCTGGAAACTCCGCGCTGATCCCGGGCTACGTCGCCGGGCTCGAGTACACCCTGGATCTGCCGCGCGGCCATCTCTCCTTCCTGCCGAAGGTCGCCGGCGCGTTCTCCGACGACGAGGGCAACCACTTCACCTCGCTGGGGGAGGGCTTCGACCTGGGATCCCGCGCCCGCTACGGTCTCTACGACGGCCACGTGAAGTCCATGACCCTGCGCTACAAATGGTGGGCCTACCGTTTCGACGTGGCCTACCACTGGCACTCGGCCCGGTTCGCCGCCGAGGACCTCGACGACGAGCTCGAGGCCGGCGTCACCATGTTCTGGAACAACGACTCCCGCTACCAGTTCCTGGCCGTGTATTCCCTCATGAACGTGTTCGCCGGAGACCTGGCCCCCAGCCACGGCTTCCGCCTGGTCGCCCGCATCATCTTCTGAAGGCGCCCGCGCAAGGTTCGGCGACGTCGTCAAGCATCTGGCGGGGTGCGGTTCAGGGTATCCGGTTCATCTCATCTGCAAAATCTCACGCAGCTTGGGGCCGTACTCGCGGCCGTCGTAGACCACCAGCGGCGGATGGGTCACCGGGCGCGTGCGACGCGCCTTGACGAAGGCGAGCAGGACGCGGTTGGCGGGCTCCTGGCTGCGGGGATGGACCATCCGGAGATCCGTCAGGTGCAGGCGCGCGGCCGAGGCAGCCGTGAGGGCCTCCTGGAGGCGGTCCGCCGGCAGCACCAGGGCGCCCTTGCCGCCGGGGCGCAGGACGCGGCTGGTGCAACGCAGGGCGCGCCCGAGGAAGCCGCTCTCGTCGTGGCGCGCGATGCGGCGTCCGGGGTGCGGGCTGACGCGGGTCCCGCCGTCAGTGAAGAAGGGCGGGTTGGAAACCACGAGATCGAAGGCGCAGCCCGGGAGCATCTGCTCCTCCTCGGCCAGATCCCCGGCGATGAACTCGAGGCCGCGCCGAAGATGCTGCTCCGCGGCGGCGATCCGCGCGGCGGAGACGGCGTCGCCGTCCAGCTCCAGGGCCCGGCCGAGGGCCCCGGCGAGGTGCCGGTGCAGCCAGAAGGCGCACACGCCGGTTCCCGCGCCCAGATCCAGGAAACTCCTGACGTGCGAAGGCCCGACGGTCATGGCGAAGTGGGAGAGCAGGATCGAATCCAGCGTGAAGCGGTGGCCCGCTGCGGGCTGATAGGTGTAGGCGTCGCAGGCCGGTATCTGATCCCGGGTCCAGCCGTCCGCTGGGTGGGCGATGGGCCAGTCACCGGGTTGGACCGGGCCCTGGCGCAGCACCGTCCATCCGTCCGCCGTGGGGCGGGCCAGCGTCGAGGGGAGGCCGCCGGGGGTGGCGCCGCCGTCCAGGATCAGGTCCACCCCCAGGCCCGCGCACTCCGCGGCGGTGCACACGGCCGGCGCGCCGTGCAGGTTGGCTGACGTCGACGTGACCGGGAAGCCGAAGAGCCTCACCAGGTGGGCGGCCACCGGATGCGGGCTGACCCGGAAGGCCACACCCGACCGGAACAGGGACGGAAGCCCGGTGGGCGCTTCCAAAATCACGGAGAAGGCGCCTGGCCACCCGTTCTGCACCAGGGGCAGGACCAGGGCATGCAAAGTGGGCGTCAGCGAGAAGACGTCGCCCTCGTGGCCGCCCAGCAGGGGCAGCTGCAGCGCGTCGTCGCGCCGCTTGATCGCGAAGATGCGGCGCAGCGCCGCCTCATTGCGCGGATCGGCCGCCAGACCGTAGTAGGTTTCGGTGGGAAAGGCCACGACGCCGCCGCGCTTCAGGACGGCGGCGGCTTTCTTGACGCCCTCCCTCCAGGGCAGGATGGGAGTGGTCGTCATGGCTTGCCGGCCGGATCACCCTTGGTCGCGATGCGGGCCTGCAGCTTCTCGTCCTTGGCGACGACCTTCTCGCGCATGGAGGCCCTGGCACCGAGCATGTAGTCCCGCACCCGCCCGTCGGACAGCGCCAGGATCTGCAGGGCAAGCAGCGCGGCGTTGCCGGCGTTGCCCAGTCCAACGGTCGCCACGGGCACGCCGCGGGGCATCTGCACGGTGGCCAGCAGCGCGTCGAAGCCGCCCAGCCCGAGCGTGGGCAACGGCACGCCGATGACGGGCAGCATCGAGTGGGAGGCGATCACTCCGGCCAGATGGGCGGCG
>PHBF01000487.1 GCA_002841905.1 Deltaproteobacteria bacterium HGW-Deltaproteobacteria-17 | reverse complement strand
CTGCGCAACCAGAAATGCTGGGGCCTCTTCGACAGTTGAACTGCGCACGGACGATGCCATCTGGCAACAGGACCATCGGTCTTCTTCATACCCCTGTCCGTCTGTTCCGTCGTCTCATCAAATCTTCAAAAACGGCCGGTACAGGATCACGGTGTGGCCGCGCAGGCCCAGGAGGACCGCGTGGGCTTCGGTCGCGAGTTGCTCGGCGGCGGCGTGCTTGTCCTCGGGATCGTGCATTCGGATCTTGATCAGTTCGTGCTGGCAGAGGGCCTCGTGGACGGCCAGGATCAGCCCCTCCGTGATGCCGTTCTCTCCCACGATGACGATGGGCTTGAGGTGGTGGGCCTCGCCGCGCAGCCGGGTGCGCTCCATGCCATTGAGCACGGGCAGCGGAAAGGAGCGGGCCTCCTCGAGGGTGAGCTTTTTCGGGGCAGCCTTTTTCCGGGTCTTTTCCGGCACGTCGATCGGTGACTGGCGCGTCTTGCGGAGGGGATGCCTGGGAGTTCGGGAGAAATTCGGGGTCTTTCGGGTCATTCGGGATTATCCGTGATTTTTGCGGAGCCAGTCCACCGCGTTGCGGAACAGGAGAATACCGGTTCCTTCCTGGTTCTCCGGGGCGCCGTCGAGGAACTCGCGGGTCCAGCGGGGATGATTGGTGTAATGGGAGAACGCCTCGGGGTGCGGCATCAGGCCGAAGATGCGGCCCGTCGGATCACACAGCGCAGCGATCCCGCCGGGGGAGCCGTTGGGATTGAGCGGGTAGGTCTCGGTGGGCAGGCCCGTCGCAGGGTCCACATACTTCAAGGGGGCCAGGTGATCCTTCAGGATGGTCTTGAGCAGCGCGTCGTTGGCCGCCACCAGGCGTCCCTCGCCGTGACGGATGGGAAGATCCAGCGTCCGGAGGCCCGTGGTGAACACGCAGGGGCTCTCGGGATCGGCGGCCAGGGTCACCCAGCGGTCCTCGAAGCGTCCGTTGAGGTTGTGGGTCAGCGTGACACGGGGCTCCCAGGTTCGCGAAGGCAAAAGCCCCAGCTTGACCAGGAGCTGGAAGCCGTTGCAGATGCCGATGATCACGCCGCCGGCGTCGAGGAAGCGGTCGAGCTGGACCCGGATCGGATCACGGCCCGCGCCGGGCTTGCCGTGGGCGAAGCGGAAGGCGCCGGCCCTCGCGGAGCCGAGGTGATCGCCGTCGAGGAAGCCGCCGGGCAGGCACAGGAAATCATAGGCGTCGATGGTGTCATGGCCGGCGAGGAGCTCCCAGACCGAGAGGATCTGCACCTCGTCGGCGCCGGCGGTGCGGACCGCGTGGGCGGTCTCGACTTCGCAGTTGGTTCCATTACCGCACAGAACAAGGGCGCGAAGATTCATGGCAATTATTCCTTCCCCTGGTGAAAGGCCAGCGGTGCGTGCCAGGCCGAGAAGCAGTCACGGACGCTCCATGAGACGGTCTGCCCCCGGGATGCACGCATCTGGAGCACGGCCGCGGTGGTGACCTCGCCGATGCGGGCGAGGGGCAGCCCATGGAGGTGCTCCTCGAAGG
>PHBF01000049.1 GCA_002841905.1 Deltaproteobacteria bacterium HGW-Deltaproteobacteria-17 | reverse complement strand
TGGCGACGCGCCGCTCGGAGATCGAGCCGAGCTCGGCGACGGCCATGGTCAGATAGTCCATGGCCAGGGCCAGAGGCTCTCCGTGGAAATTGCCGCCCGAGCGCACCGCCGCGCGGCAGGCCTCGATGGTCAGGGACTTTTTGTATTCCTCAAGATCGGCGGGACCGTCGGGCGGGAAGACCAGCGGGTTGTCCGTCGACGAGTTGGCCTCGATCAGGAGCATGTCCATGACGTGGGTCAGGGCGTTGCGGGCCGCGCCGTGGACCTGGGAGGCGCAGCGGAAGGAGTAGTCGTCCTGCACGCTGGGGATGCGCGGCACAGCACGCTCGAGCAGGTCCGCCACCGCGGTGAGCTGCTCACGCAACTGGGCGGCGACGGCCTCCTCGGAGTCGAAGAGCCTGCGGATGCAGGCCTGGAGCCTCACCTGGAGCGGGTGCAGCCCCCGGCGCAGGGAGCGGGTGAGGGGATCGCTGGCGAACGCGGCGTTGCCGGACGGGTCGCCCTGGCCGAGGTCGTCGGCGTTGTCGCGGGCCAGCCCGTGGGGGTTCGAGCGGGCCGCCTCCAGCCCGGCCGCGATCACCAGGAGCTCGGCCTCCAGGCCCGTGGCGCGGGCGGCGGACTGGTTCTCCTGGAGCTGGCGGATGCACTTGTCCAGGATCGCGAGGTTGAGCGGGCTCGACAGGATCGAGCTGCCCTCGACCAGGATGCGGACGTTGGCCGCGGAGGCCTCCTGTCCGGGGTAGGGCCGGGCACGGGCGATCTCGGGATCGAAGGCGGTGCGGATGCCCTGGAAGGCCTCCAGGCTCAGCGCGCAGCTCATGTCGGCCTGGGTGGCCAGGCCCTCCGCGTCCCAGGCGTTCATGATGCCCAGCGCGCACGTCACCTGCACGCCGTTGGTGAGCGCCAGGCCCTCCTTGGCCTCGAGGTCGATGGGTGTGTAGTCGTGGAACAGTTTGAGGTTTTCCGGCGAGGAGGAGACAAAGCCCTCCGGATCCGGGGTCTCCACGATGTCCAGATCCCGGCGGCTGTTGCGCCGGCGCCCGGGGTCGTAGATGCGGCCGCCGGGGTCGCCCACGAGCACCAGCGAGAGGTGGGACAGGGGGGCGAGGTCGCCCGAGGCCGAGACGCTGCCCTGGTCGGGGACCCACGGATACACGTCACGGTTGAGCAGCTCGATGATCCGCTCGAGGACCACCGGCCGTAGGCCGCTGTGACCGCGGCACAGGGCGTTGGCCCGCAGCAGCAGGGCCGCGCGCACGATGTCCTCGCCCAGCGGCGTGCCGATGCCCGAGGCGTGGGAGCGGAGCAGGTTGTGCTGCAGGATCTTGGTGTCCTCGCGGCTGATGAAGACGTTCCGCTTGCTGCCGAAGCCCGTCGTCAGGCCGTACACGGGCACGTTGTGCTCCACGAGCAGGTCCACCACCGACCGGCAGCGTGCGGTCAGCCGCAGGCACTCGGGGGTGAGCCGGACGCGCCGGCGCTCGCGCGCGACCTCGACGACGTCCCGAAGTTTGAGGTTTTGACCATCAATCCACAAGACTTCCATGGATGACTCCTCCGAAAAAAAAGGAAGGACGCGCCTGAAAAAAGCTGTTACACTCTCGACAGCTCGAGGCGCCTTTGTTAAGAGGGAGTGGTATCACGAAGAAGGGGTCTTTGCATCCCTTTTTCCGAGAGAATGGTGCTCATGTCCACGACAATCCGAAAAAACCGCCCCGCCCCCCGGCCCCGCGCGACCCAGGTCCGCAAGGCCCAACTCAAGATCAACGCCGACGCGGCCAAGGCCGTGCGCATGGGTCATCCATGGGTGTACAGGCACGCGATCCTGAACACCTCGTTCTCGTGCTCCGACGGGGACATCATCGACGTGACCGACTCCGCGGGCGGCTTCCTGGCCCGCGGCTTCTTCGAGACCGAGGGCATCGTCGCGGTGCGCAACTTCACCCGCGACGAGCAGACCCTCATCGACGGGAAGTTCTTCCGGGCCGCCTGCGCGCGCGCCCTGGCGGTCCGGGAGCAGTTCCTGGAGAAGGAGCTCGACGTCTACCGCCTGATCCACGCCGAGGCCGACGGGCTGCCGGGCCTCACCGTGACGCGCTTCGGCGATTATCTGCAGTCGATCCTCTACGCGCCGGCCATGGGGCGGTTCGTCGAGGAGATCTATCCGGCCCTGATGGAGCTCACCAAGGTCCGCGGCATCTATGAGCAGGTCCGGTTCAAGCCGCTCAACGCCGGCGAGACCGTGCGCCGCGGCAGCCAGCTGGTCGCCGGCGAGCAGGCCCCTGCCGACGTGCAGATCGTCGAGGACGGCCTGAAGTTCCTGGTGGACATCACCGCCCCGTCCTCGGTGGGCTTTTTTCCGGACTACCGCCTGGGCCGCCGCCGCGTCCGCGAACTGTCGGGCGGCCGCCGCGTGCTCAACCTGTTCTCCCACACCGGCGCGTTCTCCGTGCACGCGCTGGCCGGCGGCGCGACCCACGTGGTCAACGTCGACATCGCCCAGAAGGCCCACGCCCGGGCGCGCCAGAACGCCGAGCTCAACGGCTTCGATCCCGCGAAACTGATCTGCCACGCCGACGACGTGTTCCGCATCCTGGGCATGCTCAAGCGCAAGCAGGCGCAGTTCGATCTGGTGGTCGTGGATCCGCCGACCTTCTCGACGGACAAGGGCCGCACCTGGAGCGGGCCCCGCGACATGGCCGAGCTGCTGCGCGACACGGCCGAGATGTGCACGCCGGGCGCCCTGCTGCTGGTCACCTCCAACACGGTGAAGATGCCCATGGAGCTCTTCGAGAAGCAGGTCGCCCAGGGCCTGGCCCACCGTCATCCGGTGATCCTGGAGCGGCCGGGCCTGCCCGTGGACTACCCCGAGATCCCCGCCTTCCCCGAGAGCGGCTACCTCAAGTCCATCCTGGTCCGCCTGGACTAGGCCCAGACCGGGTTCATGGACGCCTACTGGGAATTCCGATCCCGCAACGAAAAACGCCTGGAGAACGAACGCGACCGTCGGTTCGCGCCCGCCCAGCACGGCCTGGCGCTGGTCATCCCCTCGCCCTATCCGCAGGGGATGTCCGGGCTGGGCGCCCTGTGGGTCTACGAGCGGGTCAATGCCACCCCCGGCTGGTCCTGCGAGCGGCTGTTCGCGCCCGATCCGCCATGGCTTTCGCGGCCCTGGCGCGCCTGGCCCCACCCCGCGATCTGCACCCTCGAGACCCGCACGCCGCTTTCGGAGTTTTCCCTCATCGGGGTGAGCCTCTCGGCCGAGGTCGAGGTGATCACGCTTCTGAAAATGTTGCGCGCGGCGGGCATCGAACCGCTGCGCAGGGACAGGACCGAGGGGCCCCTGATCCTGGTCGGCGGCCCGCTGGCCCTGGTGGCTTCCGGTGTCGTCGGGGCGGTCGCGGATCTGGTGTTCCTGGGCGACTCCGAGGAGAGCCTGCCGCGGTTCCTGGCCCTGGCCGGGGAGGGGCGCGGTGATCCAGCGTCCGTGGCTGCCGCCGGAATCGACGGCGTCTGGGTGCCTGGGTGCGAGCCGGCGTCCCTGAGCGGGGGACTCCCCGCTCCTCCCTCGTTTGTTGAGCCTCCTTCGCCTCTGGGGTCCTGTCGTCGGTCACCCCCGCCGATGCATTCGCAGTCGGCGGGGGGCCCCCACCGCCGCCACCCCGCCGGCTCGTCGGCTCCAAGTTCCCCTGATTTGTGCTGCGCTGACAGTTGGCCGACGGACGCCGGGCGGGAGTGCGTGCTGCCTGCGGGATCGTTCGGTCCTGCGGTGTCACATCTGATCACCCCCGAGGGGGAGTTCGGAGAGAAGGTCCTCGTCGAGGTCTCACGGGGCTGCTCCCGGGCCTGCGCGTTCTGCATGATGTCGCGCCATGCGCGTCCCTGCGGCATGCGCCTGTTTCCGAAGGACGCGATCCTGGCTGCACTGCGGGGGGAGGGGAAGGCGTTGTCCGACCGGTCTGACTTGTCTGACTTGTCTGACGTGTCCGACGTGTCCGACCAGTCCGACCAGTCCGACCAGTCTGACCAGTCTGACCAGTCTGACGTGTCCGACCGGTCTGATTCACCTGCCGCTTATCCTGCCTCCGTCGGGCTCGTCGGGGCGGCGGTGTCGGATCACCCGGCCCTCGTGGAGATCGTGGAGACCCTGGCCGCCGCCGGCACGAAGGTGAGCCTGTCCAGCGTGCGGGCCGATCGCGCCAGCCCCGAATTGCTCACCGCGCTGGTCGCCGGGGGGCTTCGCACCCTCACCCTGGGCCTCGACGGCGCCTCCGAACGCCTGCGCACGCTAATCGACAAGCAGTGCAGCGTCGACGATTTCCTGACCGCCTGCGAGAACGCCGCCGCCTGCGGCCTCAACGCGATCAAGGTCTACTGCATCCTGGGCTACCCCGATGAGACCGACGCCGACGTTGAAGAGCTGGCCGACCTGCTGCTGCGCGTCCCCAGGAGCCTGCAGGTCCGGCTGTCGCTTTCGGCGCTGACGCCCAAGCCCGGAACCCCGCTTCACGACGCGCCGCTGCCCCACGAGAAGAAGCTGCTGGCCCGCGTCCGCCTGCTCAAGAAGCGCCTCGGACACGTCAAGATCCAGGCCCCCTCGGTCAAGGAAGCCGCCTTCGAACACGCGGTGGACCACGGCGATGCCGAGTGGTTGACGGAATTATTGGATAAAATCGATCGCGAATGAACGGGTGTCGTCTTACCATTCAAAGGGCGGTTTCCTCTTCCCCAGGCATGAAGCGACCCCGCCTGGGTCGCGGCAAGACCCTACGGCGCGGAGCCCAGCACGGGCACGGGAAAGAGAATAACATTGCCGGCGTGGCCGTAAGAATTGGAGCCATCTCCAGCCTGCCCCTGGTGATCGCCGGCCCAGCAATTGAGGCTTCCATCCGTCTTCAACAAGCAGAAATGCGTGATTTGTTGGACTCCCGAGATCACGCCGGCGCCGAGGGTGCCTTGCATCTGCGTCGGCCGCAATACAGGAGAAGTGTTGTGTCCGAGCCCCAGGTAGGCGCCGTCATTGTCTCCCCAGCAGAAGACTTCCCCTGAGGTGTTGAGAACACAGGTCGCGTTGGAATACGTAGAATTGTATGCGGAAGCCCAGGCAAAAATCTTCGTGGCGTTCAGGAGGTAGCCACTTCCATCGGAGTTCAACACCGTTACGGGAGAGGAATTGACCTGTTGTCCATTCCCGTCGCCCTTGTAGAGTTGCCCCCAGCAGATGACCCTGCCGTTGTTGCGGATGGCACAGGACTGACCACTGGCCTCACCCAGCTCGGCAATTCCTTCCAGCGGGATGCCACCTACATCCAATACGGCAACGGGGTAGCCTGTCGCCGTAGTGGAGGGGTTGCCCTGGTAGTTGCTTCCCCAGGTGACGACCGCTCGTGATGCACCCACGATGGCTTTGGCGCTGCATTCCGCCACATTGGTATTCGCGCTGCGCATCAGAGCGATTTGAACCACGTTCTGAAGGAAACCGACGCCGTTCACGCCCACGACCTGGGTGGGGTATACGAGATTGGGCGCGCTGCTGTTGACCCCAAGGCAATGTTGATAGTTTAGTTCATTTCCGCCCCAACACCAGGCGGTCCCGTCGGTCTTCACGACGCAGGTCATCAGGGCACCGAGCGCGATCTTCGAGACGTCCGCGAGATAGCCCGTTCCTCCGGCGCCCCGGACGCGGACGGGCGTAGAGGCGTTGTTGGTTGTGCCGTCACCGAGTTGTCCATAATTATTGAAACCCCAGCACCACAGGGCGCCGGAGCTCTGCTTCGCACAAGTGTGTCCGTCGCTGGTGTTGAAGTCAACGACGTCGGTCAGGTACCCCATCCCGCTGGGCCCCAGCACCCGGGTGGGGCGGTCCCGGTTGGTGGTCGTTCCATCACCAAGTTGCCCATAGGTGTTGGTCCCCCAACACCAGAAACCTCCAGCCGAATCGAGCGCGCAGTGGTGCAGGTAGCTCCCCTCCACTTTCACCCATGTCAGGCAGTTGTACTGCGGCGTGCACGTCGCAACATCGCAGGTGCGGGTGCCGCCCGCGAAGCCCAGCTCCCCGCAGGGCTTGGTGGCCGTGTCGAAGTTGGCACCGTCGCACTCCTCGAAGCCCGACTGGATCGTGCCGTCGCCGCAGTAGCCGGCGCAGTTGAAGTCGTTGATCTGGCAGTTGCCCAGGCACGAGAATGAGCCCGAATAGCAGACGCGGCCGCCGAAGTCGGTGCCGTCACAGGCTTCGCCGAAGGCCGCGTCGAGGGTGCCGTCGCCACAGCGACCAGTGCAGCCGGTGGTGTCGAGCGTACAGGTGTCGTCGCAGGCCAGCGTGCCCTCGTAGAAGCCCTCGGTGGTGCAGGAGTTGGCGCCGAGTTGGTCGCCGTCGCAGGCCTCGCCGTGGCCGGCGTCGAGGGTGCCGTCGCCGCAGCGGCCCGAGCACGCCGAGGTGTTCACGGTGCAGTCGGCATTGCAGGAGGCCGTGCCGGTGTAGAAGCCCTCGGTGGCGCAGGTGCGGTTGTTCATGGCCGTGCCGTCGCAGGCCTCGCCGGGGTCGGCCGTGTTGTTGCCGCACAGATCGATGTTGTTGCAGCCCAGCGTGTTCCACTGGCACGAGGACGAGCAGGAGAGGGTGCCGCCGAGGAAGCCGAGGTCGCGGCAGGTGGTGGAAAAGGCCAGGCCCGGCTCGCAGACCTCGCCGTTGTCGAGGGTGCCGTTGCCGCAGGTGGCGCCCACGCAGCGGGAGTAGTTGAAGCGGCAGTCGAGCCCGCACGAGAGCGAGCCGCCTTCGTAGCCTGCAGTGACGCAGGTGGCGCCGCCGAGGTTCTCTCCGTCACAGGTCTCGGGCGCGTCGATGGCGCCGTTGCCGCAGGACGAACTGCCGGCGCAGGCGGTGCGATCCAGCGTGCAGCCGGCGCTGCAGGCGAGCGTGCCGGACTCGTAGCCCAGACTCTCGCAGGTCAGCCCGCGCAGCTTGTTGCCGTCACACTCCTCGCCGGTCTCGAGCACGGCGTTGCCGCATACGGTCTGGCAGTTCTGCTCGTCGTAGGTGCAGTCGCTTTTACACGTCAACGCCCCGCCCGAATAGCCGAGGCTCTGGCAGGAGGCCCCTCCCAGTTGAGCGCCGTCGCAGAGCTCCCAGGCGTCGAGGGTGCCGTTGCCGCACGTGGACTCGCACTGCGAGGTGTCGAACTGGCATTCGCTGCCGCAGGTGAGCGTGCCGGCGCGGAAGCCCAGGGATTCGCAGGTGGCGCCGCCCAGGTTATCCGTGTCGCACGCCTCGTTGAAGTTGAGCTCGATGACGCCATCGCCGCAGCTGCCGCCACAGTCGGTGAGGTTGTACGTGCAGTCGGAGCGGCATGAAAGCGCGCCGTTGACGTTGTAATGACCGAGGTCGCCGCAGGTGATGCCGACGATCTCGCCGTCGCACTGCTCGCCCGGATCGAGGAAGTCGTCGCCGCAACGGGCCACGCTCTTGGTCTTGGTGTCACAGGCGGACAGCAGGGTGAAGGCCAGCAGAACCAACGCACAGGATAGAATTTTCATGATTTTTTCCTCCGGGCGGAAAGATATTATTTTACTGGAAAAGTTTAATCAATCAAAAAGTATATGGTTAGTTCAAAGGGCGGCGAACAGGTCCTGCAGGCGGCGGCGGTCTTCAGACGTCTCGCGGGTCCGCGAGAACAGGTGTTCCGGCGCCAGCGCGCGGTCGAACCAGAGGCGGCCGCCCGGCTCCGGGTTGGTCAGGGCCAGCCACACCGCGGTGTCGATGCCGGCAAAGGGCGTGCGCAGAAACGGCTTGGTGATCTTGTGGAACCGGGGCAGGCTCGAGCGGACCCCGGGCGTGTCGGCCCATCCAGGATGCATCGCGTGCACGCGGACGCCGTCGGCCTCCCAGCGGGTGTTGAGGCGCTCGGTCAGGATCAGCAGGGCCCGCTTGGCCTGGGCGTAGGCTTTGGCGCCCGAGAAGGGACGCGGCGCCTCGACGAGGTGCTCAAGGTTCAGTTTCACGCCGTAGAGACCGCCGGAGACGACGTTGATGACGCTGCCGCCGGAGGCCTTCAGGAGCGGGTGCAGGGCGCAGGCGAGCGTGCATGGGGAGAGAAAGTCGACGACCGTGGTGCGCTCGAAGCCGTCGAGCTCCTGCGGTTCGTCGAACAGGGCACCGGCGTTGTTGATCAGCACGTCCACGGGCCGTCCGTCGGCGACCATCGCGGCGCCGAGGTCCCGCACGGCCGCGAGGTCTCCGAGGTCGCAGACGCGAAGTTCGATCGTACCGGCAAAGCCACTGAGGATCATCTCGGACTTCACCTGCTCCAGCCGCGGCAGGCTGCGTCCGACCAGCACCAGGTCGCACCCGCGGCCCGCGAGCGTCCACGCGGCGCTGCGGCCCAGTCCCGAGGTCGGTCCGGTGAGCACGATGCGACGCGGCTCCGTGATTCGGGTGGCCTTGAAGCGGCCGCGGGCGGCGTTCCAGCCGGGGGACGTGAAGCGGAAGGAGAGGTTGCCGGCGTTGAGGCGGAAGTCCGGCTCCAGGTCTTCCGGAGACGGCGGCGCAAAGAGAGCCCCGAGTCGCGCCGCGACCTGGTCGGCCACGCGCTCCATGAACGGGCGCAAAAAGAGGGCGCTGGCAGCGAGTTTGGGCTCCACCTGGGCCTCGTAGGTCAGAAGCGTCCGGTCTCCGTCGGGAGAAAAGCTCAGGCGATCCATGAGCCGGACCGCGTCGCTGCGGCCTTCGAAGCACAGCAGGCGGCCGGGCTCCCGCGTGACCAGTTCGTACCGCAGCGTGAGGTTCGCAGGACCGATCCGGTAGGCGAGCTCGAAGCGGGCTCCGGGCTGGATCGGGCCGAGCTCGAGCCGGCCGGACACGGTGACGTTCGGATCCCACTCGAAGATGTTGGAGAGATCCTCGAGATACGGAAAGACGACGTGGACCGGCGCTGGGATTGTCAGGTGTCTGGTGATGTACATGTCCGGAAGTATTGGACCACACCCCTGGATTGTCAAGCCGGCCAAGCACGGCAGGAAGACCGGGAAGGCCGCGGGGAAGGCGGTCCTTGACTTTGGGAGGGGATTGCGGCAAGCCGGTTGCAGCGGGGGAGCAACGCATGTTCGACTTTGAAACGCCAGTGGATCGCCGCAAGACGGCCAGCCTCAAATGGGAGCATTACACCGGCCGCGACGTCGTGCCGATGTGGGTCGCGGACATGGACTTCGCGTCGCCGCCGGCGGTCATGGAGGCGCTGCACCGGCGCGTCGACCACGGCGTCTTCGGCTACACCCTGCCGCCGCGGGAACTGATCGGGGTGATGCTGGAGATGCTGGCGCGTGATTACGACTGGAGCGTCCGGGAAGAGTGGCTGGTGTTCCTGCCGGGGTTGGTGTGCGGCCTCAACGTGACCTGCCGCGCGGTGGGCGTCCCCGGAGACGCCGTGGTCACCTTCACGCCCGTGTATCCGCCGTTTCTCACGGCGCCCAGGCTGTCCGGGCGCGAGCTGGTGACGGTGCCGCTTCGCGAAGCGGGCTCGCGCTGGGAGATGGACCTGGGGGCACTGGAGGCCGCGATCACGCCGCGCACCCGGCTGCTGCTGCTGTGCAGCCCGCACAACCCGGCCGGGCGCGTCTGGACCCGGGACGAGCAGCTGGCCCTGGCCGAGGTCGCACAACGTCATGATCTGATCGTCTGCAGCGACGAGATCCACGCGGGCCTGGTGCTCGACGCGGGCCTGCGGCACGTCCCCTTCGCCGCGCTGTCGCCGGAGCTGGCGCGCCGCACGATCACGCTGCACGCGCCGAGCAAGACCTACAACGTGCCCGGCCTGGGCTGCGCCTTCGCGGTGATCCCGGACGAGGCGTTGCGGCGCGCGTTCAAGGGCGCCATGGACGGCATCGTGCCCCACGTGAACCTGCTGGGGTATGAGGCCGCGCTGGCGGCCTACCGCGACGGGGAGCCCTGGCGGCAGGAACTGCTGGCGGTGCTGCGGCGCAACGCCGCGCGGGTGCACGAGGCCGTCCCGCAGCTGCCCGGGCTGCGCACCTGGCCGGTGGAGGCCACCTATCTGGCGTGGATCGACGCCCGTGGCCTGGATGTGTCTGGTTCCGGCGGTTCCATGAAACCGGCGGCCTTCTTCGAGGCCGCAGGCGTCGGCCTCTCCGACGGCGCCCCCTTCGGCGCCCCGGGCTTCGTGCGGCTGAACTTCGGCTGCCCGCCCTCCCAGCTGGAGACGGCGCTCTCCCGGATGCGCGACGCCCTGGCAGTCTGAACGGAAATCAACAGGGCTTCGTCCTTCACGGTTCCAGCAGGGGGAGCACCGTGGTCTGGCTCACCCACTTGGCGCGATCATAGGGGGTCCGTCCGTCGTTGTCCCGGGCGTCCTTGTTCGCGCCGGCCTTCAGCAGGACCCGGATGGTGTTCTCGCAGCCGTTGAGCGCGCAGGTGTGCAGCGGGGTGTAGCCCAGGTTGTTCTTCGCCTGGAGGTCGGCGCCCCTGGCCAGGAGCAGCTCGGCCACGTCGGTGCTGGCGCGGTACTGGCAGGCGTAGTGCAGAAGCGTGTTTCCCGAGTCGTCCTTCCAGGAGATGTTGGTGCCCGAGGACAGCGCTTCGCGGACCTTGGCGACGTTGTTGTACCGGATCTCGCGGGAGAGGTCCGTGCTGCCGGAGGAGGACGACGATCCGGCGCAGTGGACGCAGAGGAGGCAAAACAGGGCTGTGGCCAGGGGGAAGAAGTTGATCTTGTGCATGGGTGGCTCCTGGTTCGGTGTCAGGGCCTCAAATTAACAGGATTTCCGGGCACGAGCAACGATCGTTTAACAGGCTGCCGGATGCGGTGTACAGCGGGATCTTTCCTCTTGATTCCCGGGTAGCCTCTCAAACTCGCCAACCCGCGGAAACAAGAGGAAAGACCCGGATGAACGCGAAGAGGAAAGAGTTGGATTCCCGCCTGCGGCGGAACCTGCCCTGACGGTGCGGCGATTTCACCGCCACCGTTGCCGTTACCGTTACAGGGAAAAATGTCCCTAGAAAATGTTCGGGATGATCCCGCGCTGGAGATAGTGGCGG
>PHBF01000486.1 GCA_002841905.1 Deltaproteobacteria bacterium HGW-Deltaproteobacteria-17 | reverse complement strand
CCGAATCAAACACCGCCGGATCAGGGCTTGTCCACACCACATCCACCCGCCTGGCCAGCAGCGCCTCGATCGCCGCCGCCACCGACGGATACCTGTCAATATCCACCTTCTCCAGCCGCATGTCTTTCGCCATTCCACTCTGCGCCAGCTCCACCGCCCTCACGCTTCGCGGCGAACTGCCCCGATACAAGCACCCGACGGAGTTGACGCCCGGGATCGCACGACGGATCAATCCAAACTGCTCCGATACCGGCACATCCGTCGCCACCCCCGCCACCTCCCTCTTCGTTCCCAGGCCCAGCCCCCGCGGGTCCGACACCATGCAGAACACCAGCGGCCGAGACGCCGCCATTTCCCCGTCGAGTTTCAGCGCCGCCGCCGGACCGATCGCCACGACGACCGTCTCCTCCCCGGCCGGTTTGAGAAGATTAATGTCCCCGACCTCGGCGCGCCGCACCGTGACGCCGCGCGCCGCCAGCGCCCTCTCCGCGCCGTCGGCGGCGGCCTTGTAAGGCCCCGCCGCGTCGCTCAACACCAGCAGCACATCCTTCGCCTCCGACGGCGCCGCCAGAACCCCCGCCCACAGCGCCGCCGCGGCCAGGAGCTGCCGGCATCGACACCCACCCGGACTCGAACTGTCCCGTGTCCTGTTCAGCACTTCGCGTCACACCTCAGAACCGAATCTGGAACCTCACGAACAAGGTCCGCCCGGGAGTCTCGAACTCCGCCCCACCCGTCGTACCGATCGTCCGGACGGCGTCCTCCGTCCTGTTCAGCAGGTCCGACACTCCAAACTCGATCTCCCCCTTCCCGTCCATCACATTCACCGCCGCCGCAAGGTCCAGGCGATGGTTCGGGCCCACTTCCTCATTGCCGACTCCATCAACCTGCGTCGTATCAGACCATCGGTAGTTCCCGATCAGCGTCCACCGCTTGTCCAGGCGCCACCGCGCCGTGGCCCCGACCTTGTGCCGCGCCGGAAGGAACGCGCGCACGCTCTGCGACGGTCCCTCGCTCAGATCAAAGTCGTTGTACGCGTACCACCCGCTCACGCGCAGCCCCTCCCGCGCGTACGCCAGCTCGATCTCAATCCCGTGCGCCGTCGCGTCCCCCTGATTCTCCAGCGCCGCCACCGTTCTCCCCAGCCCCAGGGGATCATCAAACACCCTCGCGCCGACCAGGTCCGTGTACCACTGCTGGTAGAAGTCCGCCCGCAGCGTCACCTCCTCCGACAGCCTCCCGAAATACCCGCCCTCGACCGAGTAGGTCTCCTCGTTCTCGAAATCCTCGCCGCGGCGCAGTTCCACGCCGAACAACCCGGGGGGCAACGGCGGCGACGGCAGCGGAACGCGATTCGTCCGTATCTCCCGCAGCGAAATCTGCGGCGCCCGAAACGCCTTCGCCGCGCTCAGCCTCAACACATGACGCTTCCCCGCGTCCAGCGCATACAACCCCGACAGCCTCCCCGACCAGTCCAGCTCCGTCCCCGAGTACCAGTCAATCCGAGCCTGCGTCTCGAGCGTGAAGCGATCCGATATCTC
>PHBF01000485.1 GCA_002841905.1 Deltaproteobacteria bacterium HGW-Deltaproteobacteria-17 | reverse complement strand
GCAACTTACCGAGTTGGGGCTGTTGTAAAACCTGCCCCAAATGTGATAGAGTGCCACCGCGCCCGGCATGCGTCCGCGCGTCTTCACTCATGGATAGAGGTTGTACCCAATGACGACACGTCGTCCCATCCAGTTCGGTAAGTATCTGCTGCTTGATCGCATCGCCATCGGCGGCATGGCCGAGATCTTCCGCGCCAAGACCTCCGGCGCCGCGCGGTTCGAGAAAATCATCGCCATCAAGCGGATTCATCCGAACATGAGCGACGACAAGGACTTCATCAAGATGTTCATTGATGAGGCCAAGATTTCCGGGCAACTGAACCACCCCAACATCGCGCAGATTTATGAACTGGGCCGCATCGAGGGACATCATTTCATCGCCATGGAGTTCATCTGGGGCAAGGACCTGCTGCAGATCCTGAGCAAGTTCAAGAAACAGCGCGCCTACATGAACCCCTTCCAGGCGGCCTACATCATCTCCAAGCTCTGCGAGGGGCTCGACTACGCGCACAAGAAGAAGGACGCCCAGGGCCAGTCCATCGGCATCATCCACCGTGACGTCAGCCCGCAGAACATCCTGATCTCCTACGAGGGCGCCATCAAGATCATCGACTTCGGCATCGCCAAGGCGCGCGATCGCTCGTCCCACACGGCCGCGGGCGTGCTCAAGGGCAAGTTCGGCTACATGTCCCCGGAGCAGATCCGGGGCCTCCCCATCGACCATCGCTCGGACATCTTCGCGATCGGCACGCTCCTGTTCGAGATGCTGACCTCCCGCCCCCTGTTCACCGGCGAGAGCGACCTGACGGTCCTCGAGAAGGTCCGCAACGTCGACATCCCCAGGCCGCGCGAGGTCAACAAGGAGATCCCGGCCGAAATGGAGCGCATCATCCTCAAGGCGCTGACCCGCCAGGTCGAGGACCGCTACCAGCACGCGTCCGAGATGCAGGAGGATCTGGAGCGCTACATCTACACCGCCCAGCCGATCTACACCGGCAAGCGCCTGGGCGCCTGGATGCAGAAGGTCTTCCAGATGGAGCGCGACCGCGAGAAGGCCATCCTCGACGAGATGCTGGCCGTGGCCGAGGATCAGGCCCAGGAGACCGCCGTGAAGTCCACGATCAACACGGCCGTGTCCCAGGCGACCCAGCAGCAGCCGCCCGTGGACGAGGCCCCGCCCGAAGGCGCCACCGTGATGATCGACGACGAGGACGACCGGGAGCCCGGCACCCTGGCCCAGCCCCGCGTGCCCCCGCCGCCGGTGGTGTCGGACATCCACGACGAGCGCACGCGCTTCCTCGAGGATGACGACGACGACGAGCCCCCCAGCGAGGAGGCCACGCGCATCCTCGAGGACGACGAGGACCCGATCCGCCCCATGCTCGCAGGCGCCGGCGGCGCCCGTCCCCCCGCGCCCGGCCCCGCGCCCGCGATCACCGAGCAGAAGACGCAGATCTTCGACGACGAAGATCCGAGCATGAACGTGCAGCAGATGATCCGCCCCAACACGATGCCCCCGGGCCCGGGCGGTCCCCGTCCGCC
>PHBF01000484.1 GCA_002841905.1 Deltaproteobacteria bacterium HGW-Deltaproteobacteria-17 | reverse complement strand
GATTCAGATTCGTGTTGAGTGAGACTTGGAAGGGGCCATGTTCCGGTGCTGAGGGGCGGGCCCTTTTTTGCATGGGTCATAACGTTTTTTTTTGCGATGCCGTCAGGGGGTGTTTCTTGAAAAGGGTGGTGTTTGTCATTTGCGGCGGCCCCATCGGGGATCTTGCTTTTCTGCAAACGGAGCGGGAACGCCACCTGCCCGTCGGTTTGATTTGCGCGGACGGCGGCGCCCGGTACATCCATGCCCTGGGTCTGACGCCCGATCTGATCGTGGGCGATATGGATTCCTTGGACGGTGAGCTGCAGCGAGACTTCGTCGTGAAGGGGAGCCGGATCATGCGTTACCCCGGGGCAAAGGACGAGACGGATTCCCAGCTTGCCCTCGAGATGGCCTTTATGATGACGCCGGATGAAATCCGGATCTACGGCGCACTCGGGGCCAGGATCGATCACACGCTGGCCAATATCACACTGCTTGCTGCGGCGGCTGACCGGGGGATCGAGACGCGCCTGCTGGATGAGTGGTGTGAAATCATTCTCGTCCGGAAGACGGCGGCCATCGAAGGCGATATCGGGCAGACGGTGTCCCTGTTTGCCTTTGGCGCCGATGTGACGGGCGTGACGCTGGAGGGCTTTGAATACCCGTTGAGGAATGCGACAATTACCCTGGCAAGGCCCATCGGCATCAGCAATCGCCTGACAGCGGCGCAGGGGGTCATTTCGGTGGAATCGGGCGGCCTGCTTGTCATCCGGTATCTCAAGGCGGGCCATTTCCCGCGGGGGGCATAACTCGTGCGTGTTAAAATAGTTTTAACGATCGCCGGCTCCGACTCCGGCGGCGGGGCGGGCATCCAGGCCGATCTGAAGACCATTACCGCGCTCGGCGGCTTCGGGATGAGCGTCATCACGGCCCTGACGGCCCAGAATACGCTCGGCGTCACGGGCATTCATGAGGTTCCCGCGGATTTTGTGGCCATGCAGTTCGATGCCGTCGCCTCCGATATCGGGATCGATGCGGCCAAAACGGGCATGCTGGCCTCTGCGGAAATCATGCGCGTGGTCGCCGCGAAGGTGAGACAATACGGCGTCGAGAAACTGGTCGTGGATCCCGTCATGGTCGCCAAGGGCGGAGCCAGGCTGATCCGGGAGGATGCGCGGGAGACATTGGTGAAGGAATTGATCCCGCTGGCCTGTGTCGTGACGCCGAACATCCCGGAGGCGGAGTTCCTGTCGGGCATGCCGATTGCCGGACCGAAAGACATGCGGACAGCGGCGGCCGTTATTCATGAACTCGGCACCCGGTACGTGGTGATCAAAGGGGGCCATCTGAGCGGGGCCGCCATAGACATTCTTTACGACGGCCGGCGTTTTTACGAGTTTGAGGCGGAGCGCATCGCGACCGGGGATACCCACGGGACGGGCTGCACCTTTTCCGCGGCGATTGCAACGGGCCTGGCCGCCGGAAAGAGCGTGCACAACGCCGTCGATGCGGCGAAAAAATACATACAGGAGGCCATCCGGTACGCCTGGCGCATCGGCGGGGGG
>PHBF01000048.1 GCA_002841905.1 Deltaproteobacteria bacterium HGW-Deltaproteobacteria-17 | reverse complement strand
CGGCGGGGTGATCGGGACCGGCGGGGCGACGGGGACCGGCGGTGCGACGGGGACCGGCGGGGCGACGGGGACCGGCGGGGCGACCAGGAGCCACAGGAGGATGGAGAACCACGTCATGGGGCCTCCTGCGGGGCCGTCAGGTCCGGACCGGGCTGGGGCGGCGGGGTGATCGGAGGGGAGATGACCTTCTTGCGGATGACCAGGTAATACACGACCGGGATGACCAGCAGGGTCAGCAGGGTGGACACACCCAGGCCGAAGATCAGCGTCCAGGCCATGGGCCCCCACATCACGCTGCCGGAGAGGCCCAGCGGGATCAGTCCGCCGATGGTGGTGCCCGCCGTCAGCAGGATCGGCCGCAGGCGCGCGATGCCCGCGGAGATGACCGCCTCACGGTAGGGCATGCCCTGGAGATAGGCCGTCTCCACGAATTCGACCCACACCACGGCGTTCTTGATGACGATGCCGGCCAGCGCGATCATGCCCACGAAGGCGGAGAACCCGAAGGTGTTCCCGGTGAAGTAGAGCCCCAGCGTGCCGCCGACGAGGGCCAGCGGGACCGAGCCGAGGATGACCAGCGCCTGCAGAAACGTGCCGAACTGCAGCACCAGGATGAAGAAGAGCGCGAAGATGGTGACGATGAACACGCGTGCCAGATCCCCGAAGGTCTTGGTGCGTTCCTTCTCCTCTCCTTCCACGTCGAGGCGGTAGCCCGGCGGGAGCTGGACCTTCCTGACCTGCGGGAGCACGTCGGCGAGCACGGCGGTGGCGAGCCTCCCCTGGTGCAGGTAGCCATGCACGATGAGGCTGCGCTGGTTCTTGGTGCGGACGATCTTTCCCACCTCCCAGCGGGGCTCCAGGTGCGCGAGGTGGGACAGGGGGACGGCCTCTCCGGTGGCCTGGGAGCGAACGTTCATGCGCAGCAGGTCCTCGGGATCACGGACGTCGGCCTTGTCCAGCTCGAGGACCACCGGGATCGGATCGTCCTCACCGCGCCAGGTCGCCACCGGCATGCCCACCGAGGCCATGATGAAGGAGATCGCGGTGTCCAGGCGGGAAATTCCCAGGCGCAGTGACCGGTCCTCGTCGAGGACGATGGCGTAGGCCAGCGCGTTGGTGCCGAAGTTGTCCCGGGTGTTGACGATGCCCGGATGGGTGCCGAGGATGTCCTGGATCTCCCGGGAGATCCGGAGCAGCTCCGGGATGTCGTCACCGGTGATCTTGAACGCGATGGGGCTCTCGATGGCGATGCCCAGCAGCAGCTCCTTGGCCACGATGCGCGCACCGTCGACGCGGGCGAGGCGGTCCTTGAGCCGGGCCACCAGGCGCTTGGTGTCGGCCGGCGACTTGGTGTTCACGAGCAGCTGGGCGAGGTTGAAGGCGTTCATGTGCGGCATCATGGCGATCCAGAAGCGGGGGAGCCCCAGACCCACGGAGGTCACCACCGAGGTGACGCCTTCCTCCTCCATCAGGATCTTCTCGACCTCGCGCGCCTTCTCGTCGGTCTTCAGGATCGAGGAGCCCTCCGGTGTCCAGATGTCGACCACGAACTGGTCGCGCTCGGCCAGCGGGAAGAAGGAGATGCCGATGTGCTTGAAGAGGTAGACGGAACCGGCCAGGGCGCCGGCCGAGACGAGCAGCACCACGGGCCAGAAGCGCAGGCTGGCCGAGATCAGCCTCCGATAGCCGCGGGAGCCCAGGGAGGGCCTCTTCGTCTCGCGGTTCTTCAGGGCTTCCTGGTGCCTGGCGTGTTTTCCCGGCCGGAGACGCCTTCCCAGGCTCATGAACCAGAAGGACAGAAGCGGCGTGAAACTGATCGAAATCAGATAGGAGGCGCCCAGGCTGAGCGTGAGCACCCAGGGCAGGGAGCGGATGTAGGCGCCCATCTCGTCGGGCAGCAGCACCAGGGGGAAGAAGGCGAGCACGGAGGCCACGGTCCCTGACAGGATGGGCATGTGCAGATCCGTGACGCCGCGGACACAGGCCGTCCCCAGCTCCACGCCCTCGTCGACGAGTGTGTGGATGTGATCCACGACGATGATGCTGTTGTCCACGAGCATGCCCAGGGCGATGATGAAGGCCGCCACGGAGGCCAGCTCCAGGTCGACCCTGACGAAGGGCATCAGGGCCAGGCTGATCAGGATCGCCAGGGGCAGGCCCAGGCTCACCAGGATCGAGCTGCCCAGGCCCAGCAGCAGCGCCATGGACAGGGCCACCAGGATCAGGCTCTGCAGCAGGTTCTCCAGGAAGCTGCCCAGGTTCTCGTCCACGTGGCGCGGCTGATCGTGCACCAGCGTCGTGTGGATGCCCGGAGGGAGCTGGGCTCCGAAGTCCCCGAGCATGTCACGGACCGCGCGTCCCATGACCGTGATGTCGAAGCCCTCCTTCATGGTGATGCTCACCAGCACGGCGTTCTCGCCGTTGGTGCGGATGTACAGGTTCTGGGGATGGGCCCAGCGGCGTTGGACGTCGAAGACCTGGCCGATGCGCACGGGTTCGCCGGTGGACGGGCTCACGGTGAAGATCTGGTCGCGGATCTCGTCGAGGTCCCGGTATTCCGTGGGCGCGGCCAGCCGAAGGTCATAGTCGGCCGTGTGCAGCAGGCCGCCGGGCAGGCCCATGTTCTGGGCGGTGAACAGCCGTTGGGCCGTGATGCCCGTGAAATCGTACTGCATGAAGTCGTCGAGGGAGCCCGTGACCGCGATCTCCTCCGCCCAGTTCCCCGAGATTTCAACCTTCCCGACCGACGGGATCTGCAGCAGGCGGTTCTTCAGTTTCTTGGCGGTCTCATGGAGCCTGGCCGGGTCGGCGTCCCGGCCGTGCACGGTGATCATCATGCCCACGACGTCCCCGAAGTCGTCGATGACCCGGGGACCTTCGATGGTGTCTGGCAGCTTCGAGCGGATCTGGGCGATGCGGGCCCGCACCAGGTTCCACTGCTCGGAGAAGTTGGAGGTGTAGGCCACCTTGACCATCACGAAGGAGACGTTGTTCTTGGAGTCGGAGTGGATCTCCTCGATGGACGCCAGGGTGGTGAGCGCCTCCTCGATGGGACGCGTGACCTTCTTCTCCACCTCGCCGGCCGACGCGCCGGGATAGATCGTCAGGATCGCGGCCCAGGAGATCTCGATCTTGGGATCCTCGCGCCGGCTGATCGTCATGAACGAGTAGGCGCCCCACGCGGAGAAGGCGAGCACCAGCAGCATGACGACGGCCGGTTTGCGCAGGGAGGTCTCGGGAATGCTCATGCTTCTTCACCTAGTCTTCGGGTCGGCCCGGGAAGGTCTCGGGGGTCCATGTCGTCTTCACGGTCACGGGCTGTCGGGCGGGCAGGGCGAACCCGCCGAGCACGACCTGGAGGTCCGCCGGCAGGTCACCGGTGACGCGGATCCAGCGGCCCTCCTTCTCGTGGTGCCGAACCTGGAAGACCTGCAGCCGGCCGTCGACGAGCCCGATCAGCCGGGCCATCCCGCCTGCGCCGGTCTCGATGGCCTCGGCGGGCACGAAGCGGCCCCTCAGCGGAGGGAGGTCGACCTCCACCCTGGCCAGCTGGCCTGCGCGGAGCGGCGAGGCTGCGTCCTGGGGGTTGGCCACGGAGAGGGTGACCTGGAACAGCCGCGTGACCGCGTCGGCGGTGGTCGACACCTGGTGGACCCGTCCGGTCGTGATGCGGTCCGTGAAGAGGACGCGGAGCTCCCGGTCGGGGGGGAACCAGGCCAGTTCGCCGGCGCCGACCGCGAGCTGGACCTTGAGCGGATCCATGGCCAGGAGGACGCCCAGCGGGCGGCTCGGCTCCATCATCTCCCCGGGGTTGGCCATCCTGCGCCCGATGACGCCGTCGGCCGGAGCGTACAACTGGGTCGCGCCCAGGGCGATGTCGGCCTGGCTCAACTGGGTGGCCAGCGCATCCCAGTAGCCCAGCACGCGCTCCTTCTCGGCCTCGGCCACGGCGCCCTTGCCGGCGAGCTTCTCGAGCCGCGCGACATCGGGCGTGAGGCTCCGCAGTTGCTCCCTGGCGACCTGCCGCGCCATGTACTGATCCACGGGGTCCAGGCGGGCCAGGAGCTGGCCCCTGGTGATCCGGGAGCCCTCGTCGAAGTGGATCTCCTTGAGCCTCCCGGTGGTCTTGAACGAGAGCACGACCATCTCCCAGGGCAGGGTGGAGGCCGAGAAGGACCGGGTGCGGGGCAGGGTCGTCTCGTTCAGCAAGAAGACCTCGACGGGCACGGGACGATCCTCGACGTCCGGGCGGGCGCCCCCCCGCGAGCAGGACAGGAAAGTCAATGAAATAAGGAGAAAAACGACCGTGGATTTCATGGGCCTATCGTGACAGCACCAGCCCGAACTGCATCCTCATATGGATGCGCAGGCTCCGGGGCGAGAGCCGGCGGTGGTGTTCGTGGATCAACTGCTCCCGCTCCTGCAGCAGGAAGCGGGTCTCCTCGGTGATCGCCCGGCGTTTCAGCAGGGAGTCGTAATACACGTGGATCCTCTCCAGTTCGGTCTTCAGCGTGGAGGCCATCTCGGCCCGGATCGCGTCGGTCCTGGGTGCCAGGAGCTCGGGGGTTGCCGCCTGAAGCCGTGCGAACACGTCCTGCAACTGTTCTTCGGTGACGTGCAGTTTCTCGGGGTTCAGCAAGGCGATCTCGTTCATCAGGATATCCAGGGGCACGCCCTTGACCCGGGTGGCGTCCACCGCGAAGGCGACGGCCTCCTCGACCAGACGGGGCGCCTCGAAGTGGGCCACGGTCCAGAAGATCCAGACAGGCGGCTCCAGATCCGAAAGGACCTCGGGCCACCTGGAAGCCGGAAGGGAAAAGCGGAAGAAAGCAGACTCGGCCTCCGAGACGGCGCGGCAGAGCCGCTGCCAGAAGTATGCCTGGGGTGAGCTCCAGGGGGGCGTGACCGCTTTTTCGCCCATGAACCAGGGCTGAAGGGTTTCGCCCAGGTTCACCTGTTCGTCCGCGAGCGACAGCCGCCCGGCGGATTCGAGCAAGGATAACAGGTGTTTCCCGTAATGCAAGGGGGTGTTCATGTGAAAATTCTCCTGATCAGGTTGGGGCCGTACCTGCAGGCAGATCCAGCACCTTCGCCGAGATCAGTTGATCTTCGGTGAAGGCCCTCTGGGCGGCCTGGATCTCCTCGGCGAGCTGCTCCATGCGCTCGGTCAGGACCGACATGCTGGGACTCTCGAGGATCATGCGGCCGATGCGCTGATCCAGGGGCACGGGATCCTGCAGGTAGGCCAGGATCGAGTCGATCTCGCCGATGACCAGCTCGAACAGCCGGATCTTGGACAGCAGCACGCGCATGAGCACCTCCTCGAAGGTGCCGGCGGCGGTGATGTTGGTGATCTGCACGGGCTCCTGCTGTCCGAAGCGGTGGATGCGGCCGATGCGCTGCTCCAGCCGCATGGGGTTCCACGGCAGGTCGAAGTTGACCATGCGGTGGCAGTGCTGAAGGTTCAGACCCTGGCCGCCCACCTCGGTGGAGAGCAGCACGCCGCCCTGGGCACGGAAGGCCAGCAGCGTCTCGGCCTTCTCGCGCATCCGGAGCTGGCCGCTGTAGACGAACACCCTGGCGCCGGCCTCGGTGAGCAGGTTGCGCACCGTGCGCAGGGTCTCGATGTACTCGGTGTAGACGATGATCGGCTCGGGATCGGACATCACCTGCCGCACCAGCTCGCGCATCTTCGCGGTGACCTTGACCTGGCGGCCGAGGTCGATGACCCGTCGCAGCAGGAGGCTCTCCTTTTCCCGCACGGCGCGGGGAAGCACGGCGCTCTCCAGGGTGGACAGCAGGGCCTGCGGGGAGGAGGTGCTCTCCTTGAGCAGGATCGAGAGCAGCAGGGCGGTGTGCTCACCCTCGCCCGCCAGCTGGGACATCGTGCGGCGGGCCAGCTCCATGGTCAGGTCGAACAACTCCGACTCCGTCTCGTCGGGGATGACCACGCAGTTGTTCACCTTGCGCGGCGGCAGCTGGATCAGCGTGTCGGCGCGGCGGTGGCGCACCATGACCCGGGCGCAGGCGGCCCGCAGCTGCTCGGGCTCGCGCACGGTGAAGCGATCCACCATGAACTTGCGCCGGAACCACCGGATGGAGCGGAAAAAGCCCGGGGAGACGATGTTGATCAGGTTGTACAGTTCCCGCAGGTCGTTCTGCACGGGCGTGGCCGTGAGCAGCACGGTGTACTTGCGCTTCAGGCTGAAGACGAAGCGGTGCGACTGCGTGAGGTGGTTCTTCAGGGCGTGGGCCTCGTCGACGAGCACGAGATCCCAGGGTATGCGCAGCAGCGCCTCCTGCACCTTCGTGCTCTTGGCCCGCGCCAGCGACAGGAGGTGGATCCCGTCGGCCTCGGCCTCGACGAGGGTGTCGGGGGAGGCCGGCTCCTGCACCACCAGGTCGAACTTCTCCTCGAGCTCCTGCTTCCACTGGAACACCAGGGAGGCGGGCACCAGGATCAGCACCCGGCGGATCGTGTCGCGCAGGATCATCTCCTTGAGGACGATGCCGGCCTCGATGGTCTTGCCGAGGCCGACCTCGTCGGCCAGGATGCCCGAGCCGCGCATGCTCTCCAGGATCGAGACGGCGCTGTCGATCTGATAGGGGCGCGGCTCGATGGGGATCCGTCCCAGGCTCAGCAGCTGGATCCGGTCGGCGGTGGGGGCGCTGACGAGGAAGCTCGCCAGGCGCCGCTCGAAGCCGTCGGACGGGATGATTTTCTGCCGCTTGAGCAGCGCCGTGTGCCGCAGGTTCTCCGGGATCTCCCACGAGATCGGGGGCGCCCCGTCGGGCTGCTCGATCAGGGGCACGATCGCCGGCTCGGGCGCCCCGGGGTGCGGTCCTGGAGCCTGGCTCCCGGGGCTCCGGGTCCCCTCCCCGCAGCGCATGCAGTACGGCGCGCCGGTGATGGTGGGTTTTCCGCACGTGGCACAGAGCCGGTAAGGAAGTTGAAGTCGGTTCAGGAGTGCCTCGTCCATGGCGGCACTATAACGGTTTTTTCCGGGAAGGGACAGGGGGAGTTAGTTGGTGCCGAACTTCTGGACACAACATCCGGTCTGGCACGTGAAGTTGGTCGGGCAGTCGCTGGTGCCGGTGCACGGCTGGAGGTCGTCGGGGCAGGCGGCCGCGGTGCAGTGGGCGGGCAGATCCAGCTCCGTCATGCCGGGGCACAGTTCGCACAGATCGGGATCGCAGGGGCGCGAGCACTGCGGGTGCAGGGTGCACGTCGGGCACTTGGTCGGGTCGTTGTAGGTCTCCTGCGAGCACAGCGGGAAGTTGTTCTTGGTGCTCAGCAGGATGTCGTGGCACTCGAAGCCGACGCAGATCGTGCAGCAACCGAAGCAGTCGCAGCCCGGCGGCGTGGACGGCAGGCAGGCGTCGATGCAGGTCTGGGGCTCGAGCTCGTCGCACTTGTTCTCCCAGTTGCCCCAGAACCACTTGTCCAGCGTGTTGTTGGGGATGCCGAAGATCGTCTCGAGGGTGTTGCAGTTCACGTCGAGCAGGCAGCAGGCGTGGGTCTCGCAGGTGTCGTTGCCCGAGCCGGAGTCTCCGTCGTAGAAGCAGTCGAGCAGGTTGATGGCGTTGTTGTCGGCGGGATAGCCGGACTGGAACTCGCCCTCCATGTTGTCGTCGGCCCGCAGGCACTCCGGATCCCAGCCGTCGATGTAGCCGTCGGCGTCGTCATCGATGCAGTTGCTGCACTGGGTGGTGCCGGGCACGCAGGGGGCGTCGACGAGGAGGCCGCCGGCCTGGGTGATGTCGTAGACCTCGTTGCCGAGCTTGTCGCAGTAACGGTAGGTGTAGCCGCCGTCCATGGTCACACGGAAGGTGAAGCTGTACGCTCCGGAGGCGCCGGGGGTCAGCGTCTCCCGGTAGAGGTCATAGATGGTGGCGGAGTCGCCGGCATAGACGGCCGTCTTCCAGGTCCAGGAGCCCAGGCTCGGAAGCGTGACGCGTGGACCGTAGCCCAGGCCGACGGTCAGGTTGGCGCCCTGGCCCACGGCATCGGTGATGCCCGCGGCATAGAACCGGGCGTTGAGCTGGGCGGTGGTGGCGCCGATGGTGATGTGCTGGACCGTGGGGGCCAGCAGCATGCAGGAGTCCACCGTGCAGGCATCGTTGGCCGTGTCGGGCGTCCCCCGGTCGCCGGCGTTGTAAAGGGTTTTCGCGCGGCACCAGGACAGGAAACTGTCATTGAGGGTCATCGGGTCGGCGGCCGAGACCACGCCCGGGGAGAGGGTCAGGGACCGGCCGGTGCCGTGCCGCCAGGTGGCGTCCCAGGCCACGGCGTCGAGCAGGACGTCGGGCGTCCCCGGGACGTACAGTTCGATCTCGCCGGCGGCGGTGGTCAGCACCGGCATGGTGGCCAGCACCAGGTCCGGCGTCAAGCCGCCGTTGGTGGCGGGGTTGGCCCCGCGGGCGACGAGCAGCCGGGTCCCCGGATCCAGCAGGATCAGCGGTGAGGCGGGCGGCACGAACGAGACGCCGTCGACGACGATCTCGATGTTGTTGACCGCGACCTTCACCGGCGCACGGTTGAGGACCTCGAAGTACTGGCCGGCGGCGGCGGTGACCACCGTGGGCTGGATCATGATCTCGGTGATCAGGAGGTCTCCGGAGACCGCCAGACGGCCGACGACGCACGCCCCGGAGCCCGGATCCTCGATGGTCCCAGCGATGCAGCCGCAGTAGGCGTCCACGGTGTCGCCCTCGTCCTCGCACTGCTGGTTGGTGCCGCAGGTGCCGGCGTCGATGATGGTGTCGCAGTCATTGTCGGCCGAATCGCACAATTCCAGCGCGCCCGGGTAGGTCAGCGGACTGAGGTCGTTGCAGTCGGTGTTGTCGGTGACGTAGCCCGTGGGGAGGGAGCAGGCGACGCGGGTGTTGCCCGGATCCCCGTAGGAGTCGCCGTCGAAGTCACGATAATAGGTCGTGCCGCCGGAGACGGGGTTCAGATCGACGGTGCCCTCGCAGTCGTTGTCGAGCCCGTCGCAGATCTCGGGGTTGCCGGGGAACTTCGCGTCGGAGGTGTCGTCGCAGTCGTCGCTGTTGTCCACGGTCCCTGCCGGGGCGCCGCAGGCGAAGGTCATCGCGCCGGGATCCCCGAAGCCGTCGCCGTCGGCGTCGGCGAAGAAGGTCAGCAGGACGCCCTCGTCGGTCTGGGAGTTGCAGTTGTTGTCCTTGCCGTCGCAGACCTCGGGGTTGCCGGGGAAGATCGTGTTGTCATCGTCGTCGCAGTCGCCGGCGATGGACACGTAGCCGGCGGGCCGGCTGCAGGCCCAGGTGACGTCGGTGCTCGAGCCGACGCCGTCGCCGTCGCTGTCGTGGTAGTAGCGGGTCGTCACGTTCTCGTCGACCAGGGAGTCGCAGTCGTTGTCGAGGGTGTCGCAGACCTCGGGGTTGCCGGGGAACCGGGCGTTGGTGGTGTCGTCGCAGTCGGTGGCGTCGGCGACGTAGCCCGCCGGAGCCGAGCAGCCCAGGGCCGTGACCGCGGCGTTGCCGTAGTTGTCCGAGTCGGCGTCACGATAATAGGTGGTCTGCACGCCCTCGTCGACCAGGGTGTCACAGTCGTTGTCGAGGGTGTCGCAGACCTCGGGGTTGCCGGGGAACCGCACGTTGGAGGTGTCGTCGCAGTCGGTGGCGTTGGCGACGTAGCCCGGAGGGGCCGCGCAGCCCTGGGCCGTGTCCGCGGCGTCGCCGAAGCCGTCGCCGTCGGCGTCGCGGTAATAGGTGTTCAGGGCGCTGCCGTCGTCGACGATGGAGTTGCAGTCGTTGTCGAGGCCGTCGCAGACCTCGGGGTTGCCGGGGAACCGCGCGTTGGAGGTGTCGTCGCAGTCGGTGTCGTCGGCGACGTAGCCGGCCGGCGGCGTGCAGGCCGAGACCGTGGTGTCGGCGTCGCCGAAGCCGTCGCCGTCGGCGTCGCGGTGATACGTGTTCTGGGTGAGGCCCTCGTCGATGCCGCCGACGCAGTTGTTGTCGATGCCGTCGCAGAGCTCCACGGCGCCCGGGTGCACGGCGTTGTCGCCGTCGTCGCAGTCGTCGCCGTTGGTCACGCGGCCCGCGGGCGGCTCGCAGGCCTGGACGGACAGGTCCGGATCCCCGTAGCCGTCGAGGTCGGCGTCGAGGTAATAGGTCTCTCCGACCCCCTCGTCGGTGACCAGGTTGCAGTTGTTGTCGCGGCCGTCGCAGATCTCCGCCACGCCCGGATTCACCGTGTCGGTGGTGTCGTCGCAGTCGGTGTCGTCGGCCACATAGCCGGCCGGCGGCGTGCAGCCCTCGACGGGGACCTCGGGATCTCCGTAGCCGTCGTCGTCGGCGTCGCGATAATACGTGTTGACCGCGTCCTCATCGATGGCGTCGTCGCAGTCATTGTCGAGGCCGTCGCAGGTGGTCTCGACGGCCTCGTAGTTGGCCAGCGTCGCGTAATCGGGTTCGGCCCAGTCCCAGACGCCGCCGGTCTCGACGCACCGCTTGGTCGCGCCGGCGCAGACGCCGTCCTGCAGATCGGCCAGCGGGGCCTCACCGACACACTGACTGTTGTTGGAATTATTGATATTATTGACGTTATTATTAATATTATTTATATTGTTAACATTCCCGGCATTGGTATTATTTGTTTTATTGCCGCTGCTGTTGTCGCATGCGACAATGAAAAATAATACTGCAATCATGGAATATTTTTTATACATAGCAACTTCTCCGGAGTGTCGAAAGATCGGTCTAACAGAAACAGTAAAAGTATAGCCCCTGCCCGACCGGTTTTCCACCTTAAATATGTCCCGATGAAAACACCGTGCACGTTCATGGGAATAAGCCCGGCGCCTGCCCGGGTTACCAACACCCGGAAAAAGCGGTTGCCACTTTTTCCATGATGATTATAACGAACGGACCTGCCCGGCGGCCGGGCTCCAAGAAAACCGATTCCGGACCGCTTTCAGAAGACGGAGTGAAAACATGACGTACGATATTCGCATGGTGAGTGATCTGGTCAAGCAGGAGAGTGCCTTCGTGGACGATCTGATGACGGAGATCGGCAAGGTCATCGTCGGACAGACCTACATGGTCGAGCGGCTGCTGATCGGCCT
>PHBF01000047.1 GCA_002841905.1 Deltaproteobacteria bacterium HGW-Deltaproteobacteria-17 | reverse complement strand
GCCTTCGTCGAGCACCTGCCAGGTGAGCAGGGGGTTGAGGAACGTGGAGACCTCCCATTCGATGAAGGGGGAGCCGTTCCACGTGGGGCGGGGGCGTTCGGCCGGTCCGACGCGCGGATTCAACTCGGGGCAGCCGGTGAGCGTGGCGCAGACCCAAAGGAAAGGGACGATCGCTGCGCATGAAAAAAGGTGATGAAAAAGCTTGGAAGATCGCACGCCGAGGCTCCGGGTGACGCCATTGTGCCCGGTTTTGATCAAAAGAACAATCGCTTTGGTTTCATGGGAGGGGGACTTCCGGCCACAGGCCGCACAGGGAGGTTCGGTTCCGGCTCCGGTGGTGGGATGATATGGATTCGCCGTGGGCTCCCGTCGGCCTCTTTCTACAAGCCGCCAGGTTGCAGCGTCCAGGCGTAGGAGATCTTGGCCAGACCGCCTTCGGGTTGGGGGAAGCGCCAGATCTGGATGCGGCCGCAGATGCAGTTGCCCACGCTCGAGACGGAGAGGTTCTCTTCGATGCGGCACTCGATGGCACGCCCAGCGGGGTTGAGGTGGAAGACCACCCGAACGACGCCGGCGGCACGGTCATTCTCCAGGAGCCCTTTCTGGTAGCAGTGATGGACTTCATTGCGATGGGCGCGGATCACGGCCCGGACCTCGTTGGGATCCATCTTGCCCGATACCTCGGTCTTGCCGTCGCGCAGGATCGGTTCGCGGCGGTGCGGTCCGATCAAGGGGTTCAGGCTCGGAGGTCCGCTGCGGTCCGAGAAGATGCCGCCCCAGCCGGTGGTCGGAGGTCCGCCGATGCTCAGCCCGCCGCCGGGACCGCCGCCGGGACCGCCCCGCGGAAGGAAGCCGCCATCGGGGTTCTCACCGGCGCCGTCGAAATCACCCAAAAGATCCGACAGATCCTCCGTCTCCTGGCCGAAGACGGTGTTGTTCGCCGTCAGGCTCGCGGTCATGGCCGAGACCGAGGAGGCCAGGACGTTGGCCACGCCGATTCCCTGCGGCGTACTGACGCGGGATGACGGGCCCCCGGAGCTTGGCGTGTCGTTCCTTCGGGGATCCCGGGGCGCCGACTTGGCGGTCTTCTCGGAAACCTGGGTGGGTTCGTAGAGGTTCTTTGGTTTTTCCTGGTCCTTCAACTGCAGGTCCTGCAATAGCTTCTTCTTCTCGGCGACCAGATCGGGGGGCTTCACGAGATTGCGCAGCGTGATCTCCTGGCTCTCCACCCGGTCACCGAAGATCGGATCATCGGTGAGACGGTTCAGGTAGGCCGCCAACGCCAATCCCAGACCGAGGGCGACGACCAGGCTCGCGCCGAAGAGCCCTGCCGACCATTGCATCGGAAGACGAAGGGCAGGGCCGCCGCTGCGCGAGAAGATCCAGACCTGCTGATCCTGCTCGATGCGCACCTCACGGAAGTCCTCCATGGTGAAGGCCCGGACCAACGGCGAGACCGGGCTGCCGAAGGTGCGGGCGTAGGTGGCCAGGGTATGGACTTGATGATCATCCACTTGCACGATGCCTTCCATCACGTCGGTGACCTGGAAGCGGCAGACCTGTCCATCCTCGATGGACGCCAGCGCAAAGCAGGGATCCGGCAGGCGTCGGGAGGAGCAGACCCAGGAGGACGACGGATCCTCGCCGATGGTGAAGCGGGAGCTCCTCATGTGCAGCCGCGCCGCGCGGGCCAGCCCGGCGAAGATCAGGATCCCGGCGACCACGGCCGTCACCAGCGCGATGAGTTCGAGACCAAGATCACCCCGCACCGCAGGGACCAGTTTTTCGGGGAGTCCGCGGGTCTTGGCGATGTCGAGCAGGATGTTGCGCACGGCCTGCTCCTGATCGACCAGGCGCACGGCGGCGACGCCCAACCCTCCGGCGACCATCAGGAGCAGGGCTCCCGACCCCGACAGGATCCAGGGCAGGCGGCGCGTCCACAGACCGGCTTCGGGTTCCAGCAGCGTGGCCTTCTCGGGGCGATGTTGAACCTCGGTACGCACGTAGACGGAGTTTTTCGTTTCCATATGACACCTGCCTTTCATACAGTGTATAATTATCAATCAGACGATGATAATAACGTACTCACTGAAGGAATATACGCAGCTGCAAACGGATGCTTCCGAAGATTTTTCCAGTTGTCTATGATAAAATATTATGAGCGTAGAAAGAAGTAATGGTCGGGAGGAGAGGGGGTGCCCAACTGCGGGGGTACCCGGAGGACGGTTCAGCCGCCGGGCTGGAGGGTCCAGGAGTAGGAGATCTTCGCAAGACCGCCTTCAGGCTGGGGGAAGCGCCAGGTGGTCAGACGACCGCAGATGCAGTTGCCGACCTCGGCCACCGCCAGGTTCTCTTCCACGCGGCATTCCTGCGCGCGGCCGGCGGGGTTGATCAGGAAGACGACGCGGACGTTGCCGGCCAGCTTGTCGTTCTGGAGCAGACCCTTCTGGTAGCAGTGGTGGACTTCGTTACGGTGGGCACGGATGACCGCGCGCACTTCGTTGGGGTCGAGTTTACCGGAGACCTGGGCCGCGCCTTCACGCATGCTGACGCCACGACGTCCGCCGCCGCCGATGGGGCCGAGCTTGCCGCCCAGACCGCCGCCGCCGCCGATGCCGATGCCGCCCCAGCCGGAGCCGCCGCCGCCGCCGATGCCCAGACCGCCACCTGCGCCGCCGCCGCCGGAGCCACCGCGACCACCGAAGCCGCCGTCGACCGCTTCGCCGTCGGGATCACCGTCTCCGAGCAGATCGGACAGATCCTCGGTCTCCTGGCCGAACACCGTGTTGGAGGCCGTCAGGGAGGCCGTCATGGCGGAGATCTGCGAGGCAAGGACGTTGGCCACGCCGATACCCTGGGGACCGCTCACGCGGCTGACGCCGGCGCCGGCGCCGCCCTGTCCGGGGGACTGGGCCGTGCTGCGGGCGTCACGGGGCGCGGAGGACGGGTCCTTGACCTGGTTCTCGGCCTTGTAGATCTGCTTGTCCTTTTCCTTGTCCTTCTGCTTCTGCTCCTCGAGCTGCTTCTTCTTTTCGGCGACCTGGTCGGGCGGCTTGACGATGGCTTTCACCGTCGTCTCCTGCGCTTCCGTGTCGTCGGAGAAGATGGGATCGTTCTGCAGGTGGACGAAATACCAGGCCAGCAGCGTCGACATGCCGACGGAGACCAGCACCAGGAGCATGAAGAGGCCCTTCTGGAACTTGAAGGGGAGCACCAGTTTGGACTGGTTGACCGAACGGATCAGCCACTCGTAGTTGTTGTACTTGATGCGGGCGCTGTGGTTGTCCGGAATCTGGAAGTCATAGGTCCCGGGCATGTCCGCGTTGGTGGCGCGACCCTGCTGCACCAGCTCGGTGAGCATGTACTTGTTGCCGGCGGGATCGATGATCGAGCCTTCCATGGTCTCGGTGAACATCAGATGGTAGCCGGCGCTCCGGTCGGTGCGGACCAGGGGGAACTTCGGGGACGGCAGTTGCTTGGAGGTGCAGGTGAACACGGAGGACGGATCTTCGCCCACCGTGAAGTTCGCCAGGATGCGCCTGCGCAGGTACACGCGGCCGAGGCCGACGTACAGGATGCTCGCGCCGAAGAGGGAGAGGAGGATGAAGGCGAGCTCGTAGCCGAAATCACCCTTGACCTTGGGGACGAACTTGTCGGAGAGGCCACGGTCCTTGGCGATGTCGCGGATGACATCGGTGACCCGCTGCTCCTCCTGGACGATCGCCAGGGACTTGTAACCCATGAACATCCCGGCGAGCACCAGCAAGGCACCGAAGGCGATGGCGGCCAGGGGCAGGACGCCGGGCTTTTCGCCTTCCTTGTGGTCGGTCAGCACGTTGGTCTGGACGGGCAGGTTCTCGAAGTAGGAGGTGACGAACACGGCCTGCTTCTTGTTGGCGTCCTCCAGGGCGGTCACGTCCATGGTGGAGATGCCCTGCAGCGACGCGGTGGACGCAAACGAGGGGAGCTCCACTCCGCCGGCGGGTCCGGCAGCGGCGGGTTCGGCCGCGGCCTGGGCCTCGGCGAAGTTGATGGTCAGGAGCGTGTCGCCGAGCAGGATCTCGTCGCCTGAATTGAGCTTGCACTTGTTGACCTTCTGTCCATTGACGATGGTGCCGCGCTGGGACACGACGTCGGACACGAAGATCTCACCTTCGGGGGTGGTCTGGATGAAGGCATGCATCAGACCGACAGTCTCGTCATCGAGGCGCAGATCGGCCGCGGGGCCTTTGCCTACCTTGATGACATCCTGTTCATAACTGGCTTCCCGAAGGAAAATGGGTTTTCCGGACGGATCCTTGCGATAAATCTTGAAACTGATTGGAATCGATCCAAGTTCTCCCATGGGTACAACCCTCCATTTCGCAGGTCCTGCTCCTGCGAGGAAAAGGATGAAAAATTACCGAAAATGTAAAAACACGCTTTTTACAGATCTTCAGCGGACATGATCATCTCGATGATGAAGTTGTCCCGGAACTGAATCAGCGAGTTCAAGATCGAAATCTTGCGGCCGGACATGAAGTCACCGTCGGGCCCCATCAGTTCACCATCCAGGCTCTCGCTTCCGAGGTCATAGGATTCGGTGATCTTTTCCTTGGCCTGGCCCTGAACCACTGCCGGGCCGGCAAACGCGACCGCCAGAAAAACCGAGAAAAACAGAGCTTTGATCTTCATGGGAGCTACTCCTTTGAAGGCGTGAACCGCGCCATGCTACGCTTTTACCCTCGAAACCTTTCCGATACAATAGAAATTTTCTCGGAAAAAGGTGAAAAATGCCGCCATTGCAAGGTGCATTGAGGTTACTCGTCGAACCGGACGATCTCGGTGACGGTGGCTCCTGCCTTGATCGTCACGGTGATGGTTTTCCGCAGACCCTGTTCGTTGTTGATCAGGGTGATCTTGTGGGTGCCGGCGGGGAGTTCCAACTTCTTGGGCGTATAGCCCTTGTTCTGTCCGTTGACCATGATCATGGCCGTCGGCTTGGAGGTCAGACGCAGGGAGCCCGTGTTGTCACCACCCATCTCGGGCTGCATCTCGGGCTGCATCTCGATGGGCATGTCGGGTTGCATCTCCATGACCATGTCCGGAGGCATGGGGACCACCACAACGATGGGCGGACGCATCTCGTCGCCCGGGGGATTATTGTCCGGAGTGGGGGCGTCGGCCTTCTCCAGGGCCACGACCGCAGGCGGAGACCACAGGGTCACCCCCTCGAGGTTCATGGGGAGCACCACAGGCTTGTGGTCCTTCTTGGAAATACGGATATAATATTTGACCTTGGGTTGCGGTTCAAAACTGTACGGGGAGTTGGGAGTGACCTGGCACTGGTTGGGCAGCGGATCCTCGCTCGGGCTCTGGACGATGCACACGGTGGTGCCGGGGGTCATGACCGGGATCGTCAGCGTCGCTTTCTTGGGAAGCAGCGCATACTGGATGCGGATCTCTTCGCCGGCCTGCTTGTTCTCGGTGGTCGAGAACGGATGGAAGTCCGGGTGGGAGACGACGATCTGATGGGAGCCGGGGGCGAACTCCATGCCGCTCCAGGGCGTCTTTTCGCTGTACTGCTTGTCGTCGATCTGCACCGAGGAGCCCTTGGGGACGCCGTCGATGTGAATCTTCACGATCGCCGGGATCAACTGCACCTGCAGGACGAAGTTGGCCTTGAGATCGACGGTCGTGGAATACGGCAGGTAGCCGGCGCTCTGGATGTCGATCTTGTACTGGCCGTGGGGCCGCTTGATCTGGGTGGAACAGGCCGTCAGCGGTTTTCCCTGATCGTCCTGGAGCACCTGGTCATTGATTTTGATGACGCACTCCCCGTTGAGGGCCGATCGAATCTCCAGCATGCTCTCGGACACGCCGGGCTTGTTGAGGACGAACCACCAGACCAGGAAACCGGCCAGGCCCAGGCAGGCCAGCAGGGTCACCACGATCAGCGCGGTCTTGCCGCCACCGGAGGACTTCCGTTCCTCCTGGATGGGGGCGTATCCGGCCGGCACCGGGGCGGCGGGCGCATAAGGCTGCGAATAGACGGCCTGCGCAGGCTCGGCGCGCATCTGAGGGGCTGAGGGGGCGGCCTGGCGTCGATCGGCGTAGGCGATCCCGGCGGGGGTCGGATCGCTCTCGTTGAACAGATCCGCGAGGTCGGGCTGCTGGTCGGCCCCTGCCATGCCGGGAAGCTGGGGTGCCTGCATGCCCATGAGGGTCTTCTTCATGGGGGCCGGGGCGCCCTTGCGCTTGGGCACGCGCTCTTCCTGGCCCTTTTTCTCATGAATGGCGGTCTCGATCTCGTCATCGTCCCAGAACTCGCCGCCGCCCTGGTTCAGGGCAGGCGGAGCTGCGGCCACCCGGGGCGTGCCGAGGGAGGGACGCACCTCGGGGCGCGCCTGGGACGGGGCCGCAGCGCGGGGGCTGAGCTCCATGAGGGCGTCGTAGGTGTACTGGGCGTACTCCTCCATTTTTTTCTTGTCTTCGTCGATGTCCTTCTTGAACTCGCGCTTCATCCAGTCGGCGAGGTCCTTGCGGCTGTAGAACCAGCCATTGGCGAACATGAACGCCTGCAGCTCCTCGTGGAAGTCCAGGGCGGTGAAGTAGCGCTCCTCCATCTCCTTGGCCAGGGCCTTGAGCATGATCGTCTCGAGCTGCTCGGGGATGGCGCGGTTGTAGGCCGTCGGCGGAAGGATCTCCGCGTTGCGGACCTTCTCGAGGGTGGAGAAGTCGCTCTCGCCCTGGAAGAGGCGCTCGTTGGTGAGCAGCTCGTACAGGATGATGCCCAGGGAGAAGATGTCGGAGCGGTTGTCCAGCTGGAGCCCGCGGACCTGCTCAGGGGACATGTAGCCGAATTTCCCCTTGAGGATGCCGGCCTGGGTCTGGGAGGCCTTGCCGGCGGCCTTGGCGATGCCGAAGTCGATGATCTTCACGTCGCCTTCGAAGGAGACGATGATGTTCTGCGGGCTGACGTCGCGGTGGATGATCCCGATCTTGACGCCGTTGTTGTCCTTTTTCTGGTGCGCGTAGTCGAGCCCCTCGCAGACCTTCATGATGATGAAGCAGGCCTGGGAGATGTCCATGGGCGTGTGGCTGTTGTGCAGGCGATCGAAGATGGTGCGCAGGTCCTTGCCCTGGATGTATTCCATGGCGATGTAGTACTGATCGTCGACCTTGTCGAGATCGGTCACCTGCGCGATGTTCGGATGCGTCAACTGGACGGAAATCTTGGCCTCGTCGACGAACATGTCGATGAATTCTTTGTCCTCGGCAATATTGGGCAGGATGCGCTTGATGGCGACGATGCGTTCAAAGCCGTTGGAGCCAAAAGATTTGGCTTTCCATACCTCGGCCATTCCGCCGACGTTTATTCGATCCAATAGCCAGTAATTTCCGAATTGACGAGGCTTTCTCATGATTTCCTCACGCGCGCCAAAGTCTGCGCAACTCTAAAGACATGCAGTGACAAAGTCAATCCGATATTCCAAGGATTTTTCAACTTTTTCCCCCATCGGTTCCCGTGTCGGGGCCGGGACTTCCAGGGGATGAAGTCATATTTGCATCAAGCCACTCTAATCCTTGTGTAAAATTTTCTTCAGAAAAGGTCCGGATCCCTGCTGCGCCCAGCCGGAGGGCCAACGGTCCCGGTGCGACGATGCGTTCCCCCCGGCAGGGGATCCTGTGGGTGCCGCAGCTGGGGCTGTTCTCCTTGAGGAAGGCCGCCCGGACATGGAACCGGGCACACCGGTCCGTGATGCGTCCAACGGCGCGCAGCAGAACCTCGGTGACGTCCACGCCCTGTTCGTTGCGGATCGCAGGTGCGTCGAAGAGGGTGTCGGGATCCTCGTTTTCGAACTGGATCCGGGGACGGGGTACGCCCAAGCCTGCGAGCACTTCGGGGCATATGGCAAGGATTTTCAGTTCTTTGCGCGCGCCGAGCGCTTGAAGCAGCGCAGGTTCCTGTCGGTCCCTCCCGTCCCATCGGCATGGAAACCCGCACAGGCACGCCGAGACGGCCACCGTCGTGCGGCCGTCGTCGGACGGTTCCACCGGCTCCACGCCGGCCCAGTGCGAGTCGGCGAAGGCCTCCCAGACCGACCCAAGCGACGCAGGGGGGGAGAAGACCCGGACCTGACCGTCGGTCCAGGAGAGCTCATGCCGGCAGAAGCGGGCCAGGGTCTCGGGGTACAGCCGGTGCTCATGTTCGAGGATGCGCAGCGAAAGATCGTCGGCCGAAAGGCCATCGGGGATGCGGAAGGCGACCTGATCCAGGATCGGTCCCGTGTCCATGCCGGCGTCCACGAGGTGTACGGTGCAGCCGGCGACCCGGACGCCGGCGGCGTGGGCCTGCTCCTGGGCGTGCAGTCCGGGGAAGGCCGGCAGCAGGCTCGGATGGATGTTCAGCACGCGTCCGGGGAAGGCCTCGAGCAGCGTCCTGCCCAGGATGCGCATGTAGCCGGCCAGGGCGACGACCTCGACGCCATGTTCGCGCAGGCGGGTCACCAACTCAGCCTCGAAGTCGCTCTTCTTCCGGCCGGGGGTCTTTTCATGGCAGAAGGCCGGGATTCCGGCCCCAGTGGCGAGCTCCAGGGCCGCCACCCCCGGTTGATCGGAGATGACGCACGCGATGCGGAAGGGACAGTTCCGTCGGGAGCGGGCGATCAGGGCCGCGAGGTTGGACCCGCGTCCCGAGACCAGTACGCCGATGGGCGTCATGTCCAATCCATGCGCGTGGAGCGATCGTCCCCCGGGCGGGCCGAGATGGTGCCCACGCGGTGGTGGGTCTCGCCCATGGCAGTCAGCCGGGCACAGACGGCGCTCTCGTCCTCGGGATGAACGACCATCAGGAAGCCGAGGCCGCAGTTGAAGGTGCGGGCCATCTCGAGAGGCGTGACGCCGCCTTCCTGGATGCGACCGAAGATCTCGGGGACGGGCCAGGACGACCCCTCGAGATCCATGCCCAGTCCGGGCGGGACCGAGCGCGGGGGGTTCTCGATCAGGCCACCGCCGGTGACGTGCACCATGCTCTGGATCAGGCCGGCCTCGATCAGCGGCACCACCTGGTTGACGTAGATGCGCGTGGGCGTGAGCAGCTCCTGTCCGACCGTCCTTCCCGTGGCATCCCAGGGGGCGTCGATGGACAGGCCGAGCACCTCCAGGATCATCTTGCGCGCCAGGGAATAGCCGTTGGAATGCAGTCCCGAGGAGGGCAGGGCGATGACCACGTCGCCGGCACGCACATGGGACGTGTCGGGCAGGTTGCAGCGGTCCACCACACCCACGGCGAAGCCGGCCAGATCGTATTCCTCGGGCTGGTAGAAGCCGGGAAGCTCCGCGGTCTCACCGCCCAGCAGCACGACCTCGCAGGAAGCGCAGGCATCGTAGATGCCCTGGACGACCTTGGCCGCGGTGGCCACGTCGAGCTTGCCGGTGGCGAAATAGTCGAGGAAAAAGAGGGGTTTGGCGCCGCAGACCAGGATGTCGTTGACGCTCATCGCCACGAGGTCCCACCCGATGGTGTCGTGGATGCCGGTGGAGAAGGCGATCTTGAGCTTGGTGCCGACACCGTCGGTCGAGGCCACCAGGATGGGCTCGCGGTAGCCCGGTGGCAGCGCGAAGAGGCCGCCGAAGCCGCCGATCCCGCCCATGAGAAAGGGGCTTCGCTGGGCGCGGGTGATTTTCTTGATTTCGCTGACCAGGGCGTCACCGGCGTCGATGCTCACGCCGGCGCTGGCATAATCATGGGTGTTGGGCATGGCGTTTCCTGTTCGAACGGAAGAAGGGTTGTTATTCGGTTGCGGTGGATTGGACGGCCGGACAGCGATAGGCCTCACCTCCACCCGCGCTGGAGTCCAGGCAGCAGTGGATCGGCTGATCCTGGCTCTTGTTGCAGGTGTGTCCGAGGTACACCGTGTCCGGGAAGGTGGCGGTGGCGCAGGACCCGATGTCGATGGCCAGGCAGCCGTTGCAGATCGTGATCGGAAGGTTGATGCTGTTGGTCTTGATGTCCGATCCGCCGCGCTCGCCGACGAGCTGGATCTTGGCGACCGCCTCGACGAACTGGCCCGGCGCGATGCTGAGACGGCCCGCCAGGTTCGGCGGGATCACGTTGACCTGCAGGGAGCGCGTCTCACCGGGGGAGATGGTCACGAACGTGTAGTCGACATAGCTGGTGAAGTCCTCCAGGCCCTCTCCTGCGGCTCCCAGCCGAAGGTCAATCTGGGCGGACTTCATCTCCACGGCGTTGAGCTCGATGCCGTTGCTCTCCACGGTGGACTTGAGGTTGTTGGAGACGACCAGCCATGCGTAATACTGGGTCGTCAGACCAAAGTCGGCCGCGCCGATGTCGAGGGTTCCGTGGCTCACGAAGTTGTCGGAGACGGAGTTGGAGGCCTGGCAACCGTCCTCAGGCGCCTGGTTCTGCAGGATCACCAGGGATGAGCTGTTCTCCGCGCAGGCGGTCAGGGCCATGATGAGCAACCAGAAGACGACAGTGTTTTTCATGATGCACCTCACCCGGTATCCCAGGGGTTAGTCCTTCGTTATTATACCCGACCGGTTCAAAACGCGAGGGGTGATGAAAATTAAAAGTTCGCTACGTGTGTCTTTTTTGTACTGGTTTTTGAAAAGCCAGCCCACAATCGGGATGTCGGCGAACCACGGAACCTTGCGGTAGAGCAGGGTGCTCTGGCGCTTGTAGATGCCGCCGATGACCGCCGTGTCGCCGCTCTTCACGAGCAGCTCGGTCTTGGCGCTCTTCTTGGAGATGCCCAGGGAGCCGTCGGCCCCGCGGTTGGTCAGGTCCGGTTCGTCCTTGGTGACCTCGATCTTCATCTGCACCATGTTGTCGTTGGTGACGTGCGGGGTCACCGAGAGGCTCAGCACCGCCTGTTTCATGATGACGGTGTTGCCCTGGGCCGAGCTCTGCGGATACGGGATCTCCACGCCCTGGCTGATCTTGGCTTCCACATTGTCCAGCGTGGTGATCTTGGGTGCGGCGATGGACCGCACGTGTCCGATCTCTTCCATGGCGGAGAGGCGCAGGTTGATGTTGACCGCGCCGGAGAGGCTGCCCAGCGTCATGCCCAGGGCGCCGCCGGAGCCGGTGCCCGTGTTGGCCGGCAGGTTCACGGCGAAGTCGGGGTTGGCC
>PHBF01000046.1 GCA_002841905.1 Deltaproteobacteria bacterium HGW-Deltaproteobacteria-17 | reverse complement strand
TCTTGTAGTGAGCACAGCATCCACATCCTGAAAACCGGACGCTTTCATTTCCGGACGCTGTGCCTCAAACTTTTTCGCTACGCAGGGCATAATAGAAACAATATACATATCTTCCGGTTTAACATTGATTTTCTGGGCATAATAGGTTTTGGCTATTGCTCCGAACATCTGCTGCGGCGATTTGCAGGTAGATAGATGCTCTAAATAATTCGGAAAGAAATGTTCAATATATTTTATCCAGCCCGGCGAGCAGGAAGTAATCATCGGAAGAGTGCCTTTATTTTTTATTCTTTTTATGAGTTCGTGTCCTTCTTCCATAATAGTTAAATCTGCCGTGAACTGAGTATCAAATACTTTATCAAAACCCAATCTTCGCAACGCCGCCGCCATTTTTCCTGTTACTAAACTTCCCGCAGGTAGGCCGAATTCCTCTCCGATGGCTGCTCTTACTGCGGGCGCTGTTTGAACTACTACGAATTTTTTTGGGTTAGAAATCGCTTCCCATACCTCATCAACGGCAATCTTTTCTCGTAATGCCCCTGTAGGACAGACCAAAATGCACTGACCGCAATTAGTACATTCTACATTGTTCAACCCCTTATTAAAAAATGTTGAAATCTGGGGTTACTGATCAATAATATCCCAACGTCAGATTTTTCTTTGACTTCTTATGCCAAGGAGCATGGACATGCGGATTCCATGGAAGGAATGCTACCGTTTGCGGGCGCTTTCTCGCTGGTTGAGAGTGGCTCCGCTCTTCGCCGCGCTGGTCCTGGCCGGCCTGGCTTGTGACGACAAGAGCACGCGCGTGCTCCCCGACACAGGCGCGGACGTCCCCGACGCGGAGACCGACGCCGACGGGGAGACCGACGCGGGCGACCCGTGCGGAAACGGCCTGCTTGACCCTGAGGAACGCTGCGACACCGCCATCCTGCCGGGGCTGCCGGGCGCCTGTCCGGACCTGTGCGAAGACGACGACCCCTGCACGAACCACCTCCTGACAGGCGTCGGCTGCCGGAGCCATTGCCTGGTCTCGGACATCACCAACTTCATCAGCCACGACGGCTGCTGCCCGATCGGCGGCGACCTGACCCATGACAGCGACTGCGCAGCGATCTGCGGAAACGGCGTCATCGAGCCCGGAGAGACCTGTGATCCGCCGGGTTCCTGTCCCACGACCTGCGACGACGGTGATTCCTGCACCGCCGACACCATGACCGGCCACACCGACGATTGCACGGCCGGCTGCTCATCACTGCCAATCCTCACCTGCATCCACGACGACGGCTGCTGCCCCTCCAACTGCAACGCCCTCAACGACAACGACTGCGCCTCGGCCTGCGGCAACAACGTCGTCGAGCCCGGTGAGACCTGCGATCCACCCGCATCCTGCCCCTCCCTGGCGTCCTGCAACGACGGTGATCCGTGCACCACCGATGTTCTCACGGGCAATGCCGCCTCCTGCACGGCCGCCTGCGGCACCATCCCGGTCACCACGTGCCTCGACGGGGACGGCTGCTGCCCGGAAGGGTGCAACATGCTCACCGACGACGGTTGCTCCGCCAACTGCGGCAACGGCGTCATCGAACCGGGGGAGACCTGCGATCCACCGGCCTCCTGCCCGACGTCCTGCTCCGACGGGAACACCTGCACCACGGACACGCTCACCGGGAGCGCCGCCAACTGCAACTCCGCCTGCACCTACCCGGCGATCGTCTCGTGCGTCGGCGGGGACGGCTGCTGCCCCGCAGGCTGCAACGCCAACAACGACGCCAACTGCACGCCCCTCTGCGGCAACAACGTCGTCGAGCCCGGCGAGACCTGTGATCCTCCTGCCTCCTGCCCCACGACGTGCTTCGACGGTGTCGCCTGCACCGCCGACCTGCTGTCCGGCACCGCCATGACCTGCAACTCCGCCTGCACCTACCCGGCGATCACGACCTGCATCCACGACGACGGCTGCTGCGTGGCCGGCTGCAACGCGCTGGAGGACAACAACTGCCCTGCCGTCTGCGGCAACACCTTCACCGAACCCGGAGAGACCTGCGATGACGGCAACGTCCTTCCGGGCGACGGCTGCGACGGGACCTGCCACCTCGAGGGTCTGCCGGTCGTGTTCCGGGTGAACTGGATCGCCCTGCGGGATCCGCACCTCTTCATCCGTCCCCTGTTCACCTGCTACGACTGCACCGACAACGCCGTGCTGGGGACCCCCTCGGTCAACGCCCAGATGAACACCAACATCTCCACCGACGAAGACGGGGACGGCCAACTGGACCTGAGCCTGATCCTGCTCTTCAGGCCCCTGAACCAGACCGCAGGCTACTCCGGTCCGGCCGAGGCCGGAGAGGCCGTCTGCTCGCCGCCGATGGCGACGACGTTGATCTTGCCGGGCGCGAGCTTGCCCTTGCGCTGCAGGATCTTGATGCCGGATTCGATGCCGGAGGCCACCGCCGCGGCGTTCTCGAACGCCACGTGGATCCAGGGAACGCCCCAGGAGATGTCGGGATAGGCCGAGGAGATGATCTCCATGCAGCCCGTCGCGTTGGCGATGATGGTGTTGGGGCCGAGGGCCTTCAGCAGGTAGCGCAGGGCGAGCGCCGGCGCGCATCCCTGACAGGCCTTGTGCCCGGGAGCGAACAGTTCTTCCGGGGGAAGCAGTTTTGCGGCGTAGACATTGTATTGTTCTATCATTTTCTCACTCCTACGTAGTCCACCGGACCGACCGGTGCGCCGTTTTTCACGTCCAGGAGGCGGTTCAGGATGTTCTCCATATCGCCGATGGTGACGTCACGACCGCCCAGGCCGATCATGAACTCGCAGATCTGGGGGCGGTTCGGGGCGTCGTAGAACATGGTGCGGATTTCCTGGGCCATCGGATGATGCTCCATGCCGAAGGCCATGGCACGATCACAGACGCCGACGACAGGAACGTTGCCGAACGCGGCCAGCAGTTCCTGGGTCGGGAACGGACGCCACAGGCGCGGACGGACCAGGCCGACCTTCTTGCCCTGGGCCCGGAGGTTGTCCACCGCGGTCATCGCCGTCTCGGCCAGTGAACCGACCATGAACAGCAGGACGTCGGCGTCGGCGGCCTTGTAGGTCTCGACCAGGTTGTACTTGCGGCCCACGGTCTTCTCGATCTCGGCGAAGGCCTCCAGCACCACCGGCTTGGCCTGCATCAGGACTTCCTGCTGCATGCGGCGGGTCTCGTAGTAGATCTCGGGGATGCCGACCACGCCCATCGCCGAGGGCTTGCGGACGTCGAGCCTGATCTGCGGATCAAACGGCGGCAGGTAGGCGTCGAACTGCTCCTGCGTCCAGTACTCGATGGGTTCGATCATGTGCGACACGACGAAGCCGTCAAAGTTCAGGATCGAGGGGAGGTGGACGCGCTTGTCTTCCGAGATGCGGAAGCAGGCGGGCACCAGATCAAAGCATTCCTGGCCGTTCTCGGCGAAGATCTGCACCCAGCCGATGTCCCGCTCGGCCATGATGTCGCTGTGGTCGTTCCAGATGCTGATCGGACCGGACAGCGAGCGGTTGGACACCGCCATCACGATGGGCAGCCGCATGGCAGGCACGATGAACAGGATCTCGTGCATCAGGGCAAGGCCCTGGCTCGCCGTCGCGGTGAACGTGCGTGCTCCGACCGCGCTCATGCCCATGGCGGCCGAGATCGCGCTGTGCTCGGACTCCACCGGGACGAACTCGGCTTCCAGGTGGCCGTCATTGACCCACTCGGACAGGTGTTCCACGATGTGGGTCTGCGGCGTGATGGGATAGGCGGCGATGGCCTCAATGCGGCACATGGCGGCAGAGTCCGCCAGTGCGATACTGCTTTCTACACCTTTACGCTTTCCCATTATGCTTCCTCCGGCTTCATTTTGATGCAACCCGTCCAACATTCGTGGGCGCAGATGCTGCAGCCCTTGCAGTAGTCGAGGTCGGCGTGGAAGTAGCCCCGCTCGTCGGTGTGGACACAGGCTTCAGGGCAGAACAGCGCGCACACGCCACAGCGGATGCAGTGTTCCTCGGACCAGATCGGGCGCTCGGAGCGCCACGAGCCCGTATGGTTCTGCAGGGAGGACTGGACATCCGAATGGACAAAGCCCATCGGGATCTCCTGCCATTTCAGTTCCAGAGGATTCTTAGCCATGTTTCACCCCCTCGGAGATGGTGACGGTGTCGAAGGCTTCCTTGAGCGCGTTGAGGTTCACCGCGGCGATCTTGCCGAAGCGCTCCTTGACCGCCTCCTCCATCTGATTCATGTTCACGCAGCCCGTGGCCTTGATCAGCGAGCCGAGCATGACCGTGTTGTTGATCGGCCGCTTGATGTGCGTCATCGCGATGCGGATGCCGTCGACCATCGCCAGCCGGCCGTTCCATTTCGTCTCGCGGCGGACCTGCTCCTCGGAGTTCGAGGTGGAGACCACCAGCAGGCCGTCCTCGGCCAGACCTGAGACCACGTTGACCATGGAGACCAGCGAGTAGTCGAGCACCAGCACGACGTTGGGCCGATAGACCTTCGAGCGGTTGCGGATCGGCGTGTCGCTGATGCGGGCGAACGCCTGCACCGGGGCACCTCGGCGTTCGGGACCGAAGCTGGGGAAAGCCTGGGCGAACTTGTTGTCGGAGATGGCCGTCACGGCGAGCAGCTCCGCCGATGTCACCGACCCCTGACCTCCACGCCCGTGGAAACGAAATTCGAGCATTGTGGGACTCCTTCCTGCGCCAAAAGCGCGACTCACAAGTAAAATGAGTTGAGACTTTTGTCAAACCGAATCGGGAGGATGTGAATATTTCATTGCAAGACAAGGGAAATGACATACTGCAAAATATAAAATTTCAACCAATTTGAGAAAATATTATCAATTCGGAGAAAGAAAACCTCCCATATTCCAGTGACACTGGAATATTCCTCCGTCACGGATCTGATCTCCGCGCCGCAGGTCCCCCTTCCGCCCGAAGCCGGCTCTCCGGTCGACAAGTTTCCCGGCCAGCACCGGAAGCAAAAAGTGCGCTTTGGCGTTTTGTACGGTATGGAATCCTGATTGGCTTGAATCCGGCATCATGTCCTCCCGAGCTCTGATTCTCCTTTTCTTCCTTTTCCCGGGCGTCGCGGACGTCGCGGGCGTCGCGGACGCCGCGGGCGTCGCGGACGTCGCGCCGATGCCTCGCCGGCCCTACGTACAGAACGTCACCCCGACCGCGCTCTCCCTGCTCTGGGAGACCGCCCGCACCGAGACCGTCACGGCCGGACTGCGTAGCCTCTCCTCATCGGCGGCCTGGAAACAGGCCTCCGGCCCGGCCCGGCATCATGAGGTCCGCTTCGAGGGGCTGGTCCCCTCCTCCTCCTACGAGTACACCGTCTCGTCGGCTGCCGGGACCTTCCGCGCCGTCGTCCGCACCGCCCCCGAGGGGGATCAGCCCTTCACGTTCCTGGTCTACGGTGACACGCGCAACGGTCACGGGGTCCACAGGACGCTGGCCCAGGTGATGGCCTTTGACGACGCCGACTTCGTGATCCACACCGGCGACTTCGTCAGCGACGGTCTGCGCAACGACAAGTGGAACCAGTTCCTGGAGTACTCCTGGCCGTTGATGAAACGCCTGCCGCTGTACCCGACGCTGGGCAACCACGAGAATGCCTTCGAGAGCGGGGCTGAAAATTACCGGCAGATCTTCTCCGTGCCCGAGAACAGCCCCTACCCCGAGATGGTGTACGCCTTCACCTGGGGCAACAGCCGCTTCTTCGTGATCGACAGCAACAAGCCGTTCATCGGCGCACCCCAGACGGCCTGGCTGCGCACCCAGTTGCGCGAGACCGCGCTGGACCCGCGCATCCGTCACCTCTTCGTGTCGGTGCATCACAGCCCGTATACCTCGGGCCCCCACGGCCCCAACCAGGAGCTTTTGGACTCGGGCCTCGTCGACGACATGCGTCGCTACGGCGTGGACATGACCTTCTCGGCCCACGATCATCTCTACGAGCGGGGCCTGGTGGAAGGCCTGACCTACATCATCACGGCCGGCGGCGGCGCACCGATCTACTATGTCAAGGAGAACCACCCCACCTCGCTGGTCACCGAGCCCGTGCACCACTACTGCCGGGTCCACGTCGACGGCGACCGCGTCGAACTGTCGGTCTGGCGAATGGACGGCTCCCTGCTCGATGAGGTGCAACTGATCAAGAAGGGATCCTCCCGGCACAGCGCCCCCGGGATCGAGGTCGTGAACGCGCTCCCCCGGCCGGCCCGCCGCGCACCTGAACCCCGGGACCCGTCACCGGGACCGGCACGACCGGGGCCGGGGGCCGCGGAACGGAGGAGTCCGGTTTCCCTTTACTTCGGCCTCGTGGTGATCTTCATTGGTCTGGCCGGCTGCCTCTTCCTCCTTTTCTTCCGGCGCCGGCGCAGGAGGCCGACGACATGAACCCGCTGCTGCTTCTCTGGATCCCCCTGCTGCTGGGGCAGACGGGCCCTGCCCCTGCCCGCAGGCAGGACCCGCTGGCCAGGGATCCCTACGTGCAGAACGTGACCACGACGGCGTTGTCGATCCTGTGGGAGACCCACGGCCGGGAGACCTGCACCATCCGGCTGCGCAGCCTCGCCACGGCCGATGCGTGGGAGCGGTCGACGGGCCCCGGCGAACATCACGAGGCCCGGTTTGAAGGCCTGGTCCCCTCGTCGCGCTACGAATACACGGTCACCACCGGCTCGGGCCCGGTGACCGACGTCGTGCGCACCGCGCCCGGTCCGATGGAGCCCTTCACCTTCCTGGTCTACGGGGATACGCGACATGGCCACGGCATCCACCGCCAATTGGTGCGGGTGCTCGAGTTCGACCAGGCTTCCTTCGTGCTTCACACCGGCGACTTCGTCGACGACGGCCTGAAGAAGTCCAACTGGTACCGGTTCTTCGCGATCTCCAACCCGCTGATGCGCCGCGTGCCGCTGTATCCGACGGTGGGCAACCACGAGAACGCCTTCGAACGCGGCCTCGAACTGTACCGCCGGTTCTTCGCGGTGCCCGACGACGGTCCCCAGCCGGAGGTGGTGTATGCCTTCACCTGGGGCAACAGCCGCTTCTTCGTGCTCAACGCCAACAAGCCGTTCGTGGGTGCCCCCCAGACCGCCTGGCTCCGCACGCAACTGAAGGAGGCCGCGGCGGACCCTCAGGTCCGCCACATGTTCGTCTCGGTGCATCACAGCCCCTACACCTCGGGCCCCCATGGTCCCCAGCAGGAGCTCCTCGACTCCGGTCTGGTCGACGACATGCGCCGGTATGGTGTGGACATGCTGTTCGCTGGCCACGATCACATGTACGAGCGTGGTCGCGTCGATGGACTGAACTATGCGATCACCGCCGGCGGTGGCGCCCCGATTTATTATATCAAGCACAACCATCCCTACTCGCTGGTGACCGAGCCGACCTACAACTATGCCCGTGTGGTCGTCCAGGGCGACCTGATCGAGTTCTCCGCCCATCGCATGGATGGCTCCCTGCTGGACTACGTTCACCTGCGGCGGCAAAAGCCCGCCCGGGACGCCGCCCCCAGCGTCGAGGTCGTCCGCGAACACCGCAAGGAGGCCCCGATGGTGCCCGCCCCGCCGCCCCCCGCGCCACCGCCCTTCTCGGCCGTCCGGACCGATCCCTCTTCGCGAGGCGAGGACGGCTTCCCCTGGCTGCTCACCGGCCTGCTGGCCATGGCCGCCGGGCTGGCGGGGCTCGGTGCCTGGCTCGGTCACGTCCGCCGACGCCGTTGAGCGGAATGCGCCTCCGGCAGCGTCCGCTATGGACATTCTTCAATGATTTTGCATTGACTTTTCCTTTTTGATGCCCATAAAGTGATGCCCGGAGGTTCCTTCCATGAGATCCGTCATCCTCTCCCTGCTGATTCTGTCCGCGTGTGCCGGTCCCGGGGACCGCACCGATCCGGTCGCGGCCTTCGCCCTGCCCGTCCAAAAGACCGGTGCGGCATCCGTGGCCGAGCCTGAGGGGAATCTGGATCTTCCGACAGCGCTGGCGCTGACCCTGCAGCATCATCCGCAACTGCAGGGGGCTGAGGACCTCGATCGGCTCCGCATGGCCCGCGTGCGGGCCGCCGGTGTGGGGCCGAACCCGTCCCTGGAGTTCACGGCCGAGGACTTCCTGGGTTCCGGCCCGTTCCGGGGCATCGGCGGAAGCCAGTGGACCCTGCAGGTGAGCCAGGTCCTGGAGCTGGGAGGAAAACCCCGGGCCCGCGTCCTGCTCGCCGAGACCGAGTCCGCCCTCGAGGCCGTGCAGTTCCAGTTGACACGCCTGTCGGTGCTCTCCGCGGTCACGCTGGACTTCACCAGGCTGGTGTTCCTGCAGGAGCGCCAGATCAACCTCGCGGCGCAGCTCGAGAATGCCGTCACCCTCGAACAGGCCCTCTCCGCCCGCATCGAAGGCGGCAAGGAGAGCCCGATCCAACTGAGGCAGTACCAGATCCAGCTGGCCCTGCTACGCTTCGATCTGCAGGATCTGGAACGGGAGAAACAGGCCGCCCGGAGCCGGCTCTCCTCGAACTGGGGCAGCTTCCACCCACGTTTCAGGCAGGCGGTCGGACGGTTCTCCCCCCCTGAGAAGCTCCCCACGCCCGATCAACTCCGGGCCAGCATCCGGCGTCACCCCGAGCTCCGGATGCGCAGGGCGCGCATCGCCCAGTTGCGCGCGCAGCGGGCGCTGGAAGGCCGGCTGGCGGTCCCCGACCTGGCGCTCTCCCTCGGGGTGAGGATGGTGGCCGAGGATCGCAACGCCGCCATGGTCGGTGGTCTCTCCCTGCCGCTGCCGATCTGGGACCGCCGCCGGGAGGCCCGGGACCTGATCAGCGCGCAGATCCGCACCGTCGAGCGCGATCTCGCGACCCAGGAGTTCCTCCTCGAGCAGCAGACCGCCGGGAAGCTGGCCGAGTTCGGCCGTCACCGGGAGGAGCTCCTGATGCTGGAAAAGACGGTGCTGCCGGAGATCGAGGCCAACATCTCGCTCTTCCGGGAGGGCTTCCGGCTGGGCAAGTTCACCCTGCTGGAGATGCTCGACTCCCAGAAGGCCCTGTTCGAGCTGCGCGAACGAATTCTCGCCAGCCGGCTTGCCCTGCAGACCGCCATCCTCGAACTGGAATTCCTCACCGGACTCCGCATGGAGCCATGAGGCACGTCATGAATCGATTTCTCCTGTTCCTGATCCTTTCCCATGTCCTTCTGGCGTCGGCCTGCAGTGATCCGTCACCGCCGCAAGGGGACCTCGAGAAGAGCACCGAACTGACCATCGACACCGAAAGGATCAGACGCAGCGGCGTTGAGATCACGGAGGCCTCCGGTGGAGAGCTGGTGCGCACGCTGCCGCTCCTGGGGAACATCGTCCCCAACGAGCACAACACCGTCAAGGTGGTCGCCGGCATCGGCGGGATCGTGCGGGAGATCCCCGTCCAGGTGGGCGATCTCGTCGCAGCCGACGCCCCCCTGGCGGTCATCGAGAGCAAGGAGGCCGCCGACGTCGCCTTCCAGTATCTCGAGCAGCAGCAGCGGGCGGGCTTCGCCAAGCAGGCCTACGATCGAGAGAAGACCCTGCTGGAGAAGCAGATCGGGACCCGCGAGAGCTATCAGAACGCCCAGAACGACCTCCGCAGGAGCTACCTCGACCTCCAGTTGACCACCCAGAAACTCAAGCTGCTGGGGCTGCTCGACGACAAGGGGCAGATGATCAAGAACCGGAACAAGATCAGTTCGTTCACGCTGAAAAGCCCCATCGAAGGCACGCTCACCTCGCGGCACGCGGTGCGCGGGGAGTTCGCCCCGGCGGACCGGGAACTGTTCGTGCTGATGAACCTCTCGTCGGTCTGGCTCGAGGTGAAGGCACCCCAGACGGCGGTGAGGTTGGCCCACGTAGGGCAGGTGATCCAGGTCGTCAACGAGGGCCTGGGCGTGCGCACACGCAGCGTCGTGGTGTTCGTGTCCCCTGTCGCCGATGCGACCTCCCGCACGGTGCTTGTCCGCCTCCTGCTGGCCAACCCTGACGGTCAGTGGAGGCCTGGAATCTGCGCCACGGCCGAGTTCATCGACCAGAAGAAGACGGTCCCGGTGCGCCTGCCCCGGGAGGCCGTGGTGACGCTGGACGACCAGACGTCCGTCTTCGTGGAGCCCAGGCCCGGTGTGTTCACACTGCGCCGGGTGGTCACCGGACTGGAGGACTCCAGGCATGTCGAGATCACCCACGGCCTGAACCCCGGGGAACGCGTCGTGACCGGCAACGCGCTGTTCCTCAAAGGGGAATGGCTGTCGACGGAGCACTGACCCATGCTTCCTGCCGTCATCCGCTTCGCCCTCAGCCAGCGCCTGCTGGTGGTGATCCTCACCCTCACGGTCGCCCTCATGGGCTGGTTCGCCTTCCGCGATCTGCCCATCGACGCCTATCCGGACATCTCCACCACACAGGTGCAGATCATCGTCAAGGCCGACGGCATGCCACCCCAGGAGGTGGAGAGCCGCGTCACACGACCCCTGGAGACCGCCGTGCGCGGCATCCCCCGGCAGACGATCCTTCGCTCGATGACCAAGTACGCGCTGACGGTCATCACCGTGGACTTCGAGGAGGGGACCGACATCTACTGGGCACGCACCCAGGTCGGTGAGCGCATCGCCCCGGTACTCGGCGAGCTGCCGGACAACGTCGAGGCCCAGCTCGCCCCGATCACCACCCCGTTGTCCGACATCTACATGTTCCTGGTGGAGGGCGACGGCTACACCACCATGCAACTGCGGGACATCCTGGACTGGAACATCCGGCCCAAGCTGCTGGGCGTCGACGGCGTCGCCGACGTGAACTCGCTGGGCGGCGACGTCCGTTCGTTCCGCATCGAGCCACGGCCGGCCGATCTCGTCTCCCTGGGGTTGTCGCTGACCGATCTGGCCGAGGCCGTCGGGAAGAACAACCGCAACGCCGCCGGCGACCGCATCTCGATCCATGACGAGGTCGTGCTGGTACAGACCCACGGGCAGCTGCGCTCGATCGAGGACCTGCGGCAGGTCGTCGTGGCCGTCCGGGAGGGTCGGGCCATCCGCCTCTTCGAGGTCGCCGACGTAGGTGTCGCAGCCGTCTCACGCTATGGCGGGGTGACTGCCAACGGGAAGGGAGAGGCCGTCCAGGGACTGGTGCTGC
>PHBF01000045.1 GCA_002841905.1 Deltaproteobacteria bacterium HGW-Deltaproteobacteria-17 | reverse complement strand
TCCCGGGGGCGATGCGCGACTGAAGTTCGAAGTTGCCGACGATCGTCCCCGCCTGCGGGAGGGCCGGAGCCAGGCAGACCCGATGCAGGCGGCTTCCGTCGACCTCGCAGGACTCGGTGTCAGGGGGATAGTTCCGGTGGCACACCGGGCACAGCCTCAGATGGGTGGTGACCTCCGGGATGGCCAGCCTGGCGCAGGTGCGCGCGCGGCCGTGCGGCGCTTCAGGTTTCTTCGAGGTCATCGCGCAGTCCCAGTTCTTTCATCTTGAGTTGCAGTCCCTTGCGGCTGATGCGCAACAACTGGGCGGCCCGGGTCACGTTGCCGTCCGTGTTCTGCAGGGCCTTGACGATCAGGTCCCGCTCGATGCGGCTGGTCTCTCTTCGAACCAGATCCTTAAGACCGCTCTCGGACCATTCCATCTGGGACTGTACCACACCCGCCGTGGGGACTGCAAACTCGGAAGGAAGGTCCGCCAGGGAGACCTCAGGACCCTCCGCCATCAGGGCCAGACGCTCCATGAGGTTCTCGAGCTCGCGGATGTTCCCCGGCCACGAGTGGCTCGTCAGGCGCTCGACCACAGACTCGTCGAGGGTGAGCCCCGGGCGGTTGAGCCGCCGCTTCTGCTTGTCGAAGAAGGCCTGCACCAGCAGGGGGATGTCTCCCTTCCGCTCGCGCAGCGGGGGCAGCTGGATGGGCACCACGTTGAGCCTGTAGAACAGATCCTCGCGGAACCGCCCCTGGGCGACCATCTCCGTGAGGCTGCGGTTGGTGGAGGCCGGGACGCGGACGTCGACCTTGCGCATCCGGGAGCTGCCGACGCGCTCGAACTCACCCTCCTGGAGCACCCGCAGGAGCTTGGCCTGCATGGGGAGCGGAATCTCACCGACCTCGTCGAGCAGCAGCGTGCCCTGGTGGGCCAGCTCGAAGCGCCCGGGGCGCTCCGAGACGGCTCCGGTGAAGGCCCCCTTCTCATGGCCGAAGAACTCGGACTCCATGAGGCTCTCCGGGATGGCGGCGCAGTTGACGCGGACAAACGGCATGTCACGCCGGTCGCTCAGTTGCACGATGGCCTGGGCGGCCAGCTCCTTGCCCGTGCCGCTCTCGCCCTGCAGCAGCACCGTGGAGGCGCCCTGCGCGACGCGCTCGAGGACGCGGAACAGGAGCTGGATTTGAGGGCTGCGCCCCAGCATGCCGTGGCGGCCGGCCGGCTCCTGCGAGTCGACCCAGGAGGCCGACGCGCGCAGCTTCCGGATGGTCAGCACGGCCTTGCCCAGGGTCTGAAGCAGGCGATCCCGGTCGAACGGTTTCTCGATGTAGTCGAAGGCGCCTGCCTTGACGGCCTCCACGGCGTTGCCCACGGAGCCGAAGGCCGTCAGGATGATCACCGGCAGCGCCGGATCGAGCTGCCGGATGCGCTTGAGCAGGGTGAAGCCGTCCATGCCGGGCATGCGCAGATCCGTGAGGATCACGTCCACCGGGCCCACGCGCCCCAGCGTCGCGAGGGCGTCCTCACCGCCGGCGCAAACATGGCAGACGTATCCGGCGAACTGCAGCTGGGTACGGAGCACCATGCGGAGGTTGGCCTCGTCGTCGACGATCAGGGCCACCGGGGGAGGGGAAGCGTTCGTGCTCAATTCCGACGATCCTCCAGTGGGCTCCGGCCCAGGGCCGCGTGACGCTCGTAGGCAGCCACGATGCGCTGGACCAGGGGGTGCCGCAGCACGTCGGCCTGGTTGAAGTGGATCACCGAGATGCCGGGGACCCCCTGGAGGACCGAGAGGGCCTGCACGAGGCCGGAGGTCCGTCCGGGGGGAAGGTCGATCTGGGTGATGTCTCCGTTGACGACGCAGGTCGAGCCTTCGCCCAGCCGGGTGAGGAACATCATCATCTGCTCGCAGGTGGTGTTCTGGGCCTCGTCGAGGATGACGAAGGAGTGTTTGAGCGTGCGGCCGCGCATGAACGCCAGGGGCGCGACCTCGATGCTGCCGTCGGACATCATCGCCCGGGCACGCGCCGGGTCGACCATCTCATGGAGGGCGTCGTACAGGGGCCGCAGGTAGGGGTTGACCTTCTGCTCCAGGTCGCCCGGCAGGAATCCGAGCTTCTCGCCGGCCTCGACGGCGGGGCGCGTGAGCACGACGCGCTGGACGCGGTGATCAAGCAGGCGCGCCGCGGCCACGGCCATGGCCAGGTAGCTCTTGCCGGTGCCGGCCGGACCGATGCCGAACACGAGATCGGAGGCGTTCATCGCGGCGACGTATTCACGCTGGTGTAGCGTGCGCGGGACGACGGCGCGCCGTGTGGCGGTGTGGGTCAGGATGGGGGCGGCCTTCCCGGCTCCGGCCTCGGGCGGATCGGAGAGGAACTCCCGCATGACGAGGCGCACGTCCTGGGTCTGAAGACCCTCGCCCCGCGCAGAGAGCTGCCGGAGACGCTCCAGGATGCGCATGCACTTCTGCACCGCGTCACCGGCCCCGCTGATGGCCACACTCGGACCCCAGACCCTGCAGGTGACCCCGAACTCGGCCTCAAGCATGTTCAGATGGGCGCTGTTGCCGCCGAAGACGCGGACGGCGGTGGCCGTGTCCTCGCAGGAGAAGGTCTGCTCATCCATGACGGGACCGGTCGGGGGAGGGCACCGAGGGCAGCTCCAGGTCGGCAGGGGCGTTGGGGTCCTCGGGGTAGCGTCCCGAGAAGCAGGCGGTGCAATAGTGCCGGCCGGCGTCGGGATCCGCGACGGAGGCCAGCAGGTTGTCGTGTCCCAGATAGCCCAGGGTGTCGGCGGTGACGAAGGCGCCGATCTCGGCGGCCGACTTCTGCGCGCCGATCAACTCCTCGCGGGTCGGGGTGTCGATGCCGTAGAAGCAGGAGTTCGTCACCGGCGGAGAGCAGATGCGCAGGTGAATCGACGAAGCGCCGGCGCTGCGGATCAACTGCATGATCTTGCGGCTGGTGGTGCCGCGCACGATCGAGTCGTCGACGACCACCACGCGCTTGCCGGCGAGCACCTCGCGGACCGGGCTGAGCTTGAGCTTGACGCCGAAGGATCGGATGCTCTGGGAGGGCTCGATGAAGGTGCGGCCGACATAGTGGCTGCGGATCAGCCCGAGACCGAAGGGGATCCCGGACTGGCGCGCGTAGCCGATGGCCGCGGCGATGCCCGAGTCCGGGATGGGGATGACCACGTCGGCCTCGACGGGATGTTCCTGCGCCAGCAGCTCCCCCGCGCGGACCCGCGACGCATAGACGCTCTTGCCGAAGAGGGTCGAGTCGGGCCGTGCGAAGTAGACATGTTCGAAGATGCACTGGGCGCGGCCCGCCTGCCGCTGGAACGGAAAGCTCGAGTGGACCCCCTGACCATCGACGACGATCATCTCGCCGGGCTCGACCTCGCGTTCGAAGGTGGCGCCCACCAGCGAGAACGCGGCGTTCTCGGAGGAGAAGAGGACAGCGTCACCGATGCGGCCCATCACCAGGGGACGGTAGCCCCAGGGGTCCCGCACGGCGACGAGCTTCTCCTCGTTGAGGAACAGCAGCGAGTACGCACCGTGAACGCGCCGCAGGCTGTCGAGGATGCGCTCCTCGAGCGTGTCGCGCTCGGACCGGCTCATCAGGTGCAGGATGATCTCGGTGTCGGAATACGACTGGAAGATCGCCCCCATGCCCTCGAGGCCGTGGCGCCAGTCGGCGGCGTGCAGCAGGTTGCCGTTGTGGGCGACGGCGAGCTGGCCGTGGCGGTAATTGACGGTCAGCGGCTGGGCGTTTCGGGGATCGGACCCGCCGGCGGTGGAGTAGCGCACATGGCCGATGGCGCGATCGCCGTGGAGGTGGGCCAGCTGGGGCATGGAGAAGCCCTCGGCGACCAGTCCCTGGCGTCGCTGGACGTGCATCCTGCTGCCGTCGAAGGTGGTGATGCCGGCGGCCTCCTGCCCGCGATGCTGCAGGCTGTACAGCCCGAGATAGGTCAGGTTCGCCGCTTCCGCGTGGCCGTAGATACCGAATATTCCGCACATGGCAATAACCTTCTGCCGCCCTGGGCGGCCCGTCAGTTCAGGTGATCCAGCACGGTGGTCTCCAGGCTGGAGAAGTCCGGATGGAAGGTCGCTCCGGTGAGCAGCTCATACAGGGAGACGTAGCGGCGCGCGGCCTCCATGCGGATCTCCGCAGGCAGCGGAGGTGCTTCACCGTTGCCTACAAATCCCTGGGATTTCATGTAGTTGCGGACGTAGTCCTTGTCCAGGCCGCGGGGCTCGAGGCCTGCGTCGACGCGGGCGCGGTAGTCCTCGGCGAACCAGTAGCGCGAGGAGTCGGGCGTGTGGATCTCGTCGATGAGCGTGAGCGTGCCATCCTCGTCGAGGCCGAACTCGTACTTCGTGTCGGCCAGCAGCAGGCCGGAACGGGCGGCCTGCTCCGCGCCGCGGCGGTACAGCGCGATGGCGACGGTCTGGATGCGGTCGTAGAGGTCGGCCGGGACGAGTCCCTGCCCGATGATCTCCTCGCGTGAGATCAGTTCGTCATGGGCGCCGACATCGCCCTTGGTCGTGGGCGTCAGCAGCGGCTCCGGCAGCGCCTGGTGCCGGGTCATGCCGTCGGGCAGGTCGTGACCGCAGTACCTGCGGTGGCCGTTCTCATAGGCGGTCCAGATCGAGGTCGGGCTGGCGCCGGTCAGGTAGCCACGCACGATGACCTCGATGGGCAGCGGGCGGCACCTCTTCGCGATCACGCAGCTCGGATGGGGGGCGGCCAGCAGGTGATGGGGCACGATGTCGGTGATGCGCTCCATCCACCAGTTGGAGATGCCCGAGAGCACCTGCCCCTTGAACGGGACCGATCCGATGACCCTGTCGAACACGCTGAGCCGGTCCGAGGTGACGAACAGCAGGCGGTGGTCATCGACGATGAAGATGTCGCGGACCTTGCCTGAATGATGCTTGGTGAGGCGGCCACCGAAATCCACCGAGTGCACCGCGAGATCGAGACTGCGTTCGAGATCGGCCTGTGAAATCATAAAAGTCACTCCTTGTGCAGCACCCGGTCCAGGATGGTGGGGACGTGGCGCAGGTGATGGTTCAGATCGAAGAGTTGATCCAGCTCCCTGGGGGGGAGCAGCTCGGAGATCAGCGGGTCACGGGAGAGGAGGTCGAAGAACGTCCCCTGACCGGACCGGGCGGCCATGGCGCAGCGCTGGACGGCCTCGTAGGCCTTCTGGCGGGGCTGGCCGCTGCGCACGAGGGCCAGCAGGACCGCCTCGGAGAAGACCAGCCCCTGGGTGATCTCCATGTTGGCCCGGATGCGGGCCTCGTCGACCTCGACGCCCGCGATGACCTTGGCCAGGCGATACAGCAGGAACTCGCACAGGGAGGTGGCGTCGGGGGCGATCATGCGCTCGACGCTGGAATGGCTGATGTCTCGCTCATGCCAGAGGACCATGTCCTCGAGCGCCGGCGACACGTAGGAGCGCACCGTGCGTGCGAGCCCGGTGATGTTCTCCGCCAGGATGGGGTTGCGCTTGTGGGGCATCGCCGAGGAGCCCTTCTGGCCTTTCCCGAAGGGCTCGAACAGTTCGCTGACCTCGGTCCGCTGGAACAGGCGGAGGTTGACCGCGATGCGCTCGGCCGTGCCCGCGATCATCCCCAGGGAGCAGAAGAACTCGGCATGGCGGTCCCTCGGGATGACCTGCGTGGCCACGGGCTCGGGGGAGAGCCCGAGCAGGCTCTCCCCGTCAAACAGAATCTCTCCGCTGGTCGGATGATAAACACCGGACACACAGTTGAAGAGGGTGGTCTTACCCGCCCCGTTCGGACCGATGATGGCGAGGATTTCTTTTTCCTCCATTTCAAAATCAATTGCCGTCAGGGCCTTGATGCCCCCAAACTGAACGGTCAGTTTATCTACCTTCAATAAGCTCATTTTCTTCAAATCACCTTAAAAGAGGGGTTTAAAGATCATGTACTCGCTGATCGGTACATGCTTGCCGTTTTTCGCTTCAGCCATCCGGATAGCATTCAATCCGTGGTGTTGCGAAGCCGAGAAGGTAATGGGAGCGCCCATCCCCTCACACTTGAAGTCCTTAATGCTCTCCATCGCTTTAATGAAGCTCTCCCGTGTCAGGTTCGGACCCGCCTTTCTCAGACCTTCGGCAATCAACATCATTGTCGTAGAACCTGTCACACCGAGAAACTCCCTTCCCTTTAAGGTCGGTTCGTATTTCAGCAGAATATCGACTACCTTATCCGCCTGCGGATCAACGCCGGGCAGAGAAACATTACCGGAGACGGCGGGATAGGCGCCTTCCCACAACGGGCCGGCTATCTTATACATCAGGGGATCACCCAGCGGATTGGCAGTGAAAACTTTCGGTTTATAACCGATCTTGGACATTTCTTTAATGATTAGTGCCGCCTGAGTCGGCGGTCCATAGATGACAACGGCATCGGCGTTCAATTCCTTGAGTTTCAGGGCATGACCGCCTACGGCACGATCCGTCGGCTCAAAGGTTATGAAGCCGGCAAATTTTCCTTTATTACCAAGTTTCTTTATTGCTTTATGAATGCCTTCCTCGGCGCCCTTTCCCCAGTCGTCATTCTGGCCGAACAGAGCTACGGTCTTGATTCCCAGTTTGGTAACGGCATAGTTGGTAATCGCCTCCGCCTCATCAACATAGTCAGGATAGGCGATAAAAATGTGCCGCCGCTGGGCGGTCGGTGTCGCCAACCAGATGCGGGGATTTGCGTGGACATGCACAACCGGCACCTTGCTTGTCAGCAGAAAATCCTTGCTGGCATTGGCCGTGGCCGATCCAATAACACATCCGAACGCGAGGACGTCATTCTTCATTTCCGTGAGATTGGCAAGAGCGCGGCTCGGGTTGTACCCGTCATCCTTGGCCACAAACTTGATCTTGCGTCCGTGGATACCACCCTGATCGTTGATATGTTTGGCCCAGGCTGAATTGCCGAGCGCCATGGCGCTCCACAGGGCTGCCGGTCCGGACATGGGGCAGGTCATACCGATTACGACCTCGTCTTTGGTCACACCGTGAGTGTCGGCCGCCATTGCCGCAACCGGCAGGGACATACAAAATATCAACAACAGTATCCAAAACAAACCCTTTTTCATACGTAACCTCCTCAACAATAAAGTATCAAAGCTTTCTTCGAGGAAAGTCGATGCTCTCCCCCCCCTTTGAAAAGGCCAATTATCCTGTTGTGGATATTCGCCCCCTTTCCTGCAATCTTCTTCATCAGAAAAACGTAACTGCTTCCGTCAGCATTAATGCTGCCAACGCTTCTGATTATAGTTGGCAATCAAGTTGATACTGATACTATTATTACTTACGCATTATGGAATTGATTCTACATCATCCCACAAAACAAAAAGTTTTTGCTTCCAAAGAACATGGCTGTAATTTCAGGTTGCCACCCTGCCTTAACTGTACCTCAATAACCCCAGAGTGAAGCCAGCGTATTGCTCAAGGTCTGTTTGGTTCCCCCGCCACTGAGCATGACCATGGCATCCCGCAGATAACGTTGAGCATCGTATTCCATCGCATAACCGTAGCCGCCGAAGATCTGCACACAATGCAGCGATGCCTTGCGCGCCGCTTCCGTTGCCGCCAGTCGCGCCTGAATGATTTGGGCCAGGCAATCCTTTCCCTGATCGACAAGAGATGCAGCCTGACAAGTCATCAACTCTGCAATGCGAGCGTGTTGGGCCATATCCACCAGCATCTCGGCAATTGCACCGAATTTGATAATAGGCCGGCCGAACTGGGAGCGCTCTTTGGCATAATTGAGCGCATATTCATAGGCGCCCTTAGCCAGCCCCATACCGCAGGCCGCCACGGCCAGATGTTCCGCGCTCATGATCATTGCGAATTTCTTTTGCTCGGCGGCTGCGTCGGCATCACCGCCGAGCCGCTCACTTGCTCCAACGGTAACGGAGTTCAGCGAAACTTCACAAAGGCTCATCCCGTGAAAGCCAACCTGCGCAAGCGGCCGGACAACGACCCCGGGACTCTTCATATCCACAATCATAAACGCCGGACTGCCTTCGGCGTTGCCTATCGCAACGCGTGTAATCATAAAAGCGGCGCGATCGGCCAAACGCACAAACGTTTTTGTTCCGTCGAGAACAAACTGTTCACCGTCCGGTCGGGCAATCGTCTTATTGGCCGCTTCCTCATAACCCTGCCCCGGTTCCATCAAGGCCAGCGTGATCAGTGCTGATCCATCGATCACACCGGGCAGATATTTATTTTTCTGCTCCTCGGTCCCCAGATCGGCGATCACCTTCCCGCCGCAAAGGCTTTGGGTGGCAAAAGCTCCGGCCAGTGCGGGATAGATGGCTGCAAGCTCCGCCGTCACGATCACCGCACCCAGAGTATTGGGTCCGCCGCCGCCATAGGCTTCGGGAACGGTCAACGCGCAAAGACCAATATCGGCCACATTGCTAAAGAGCTTTCCGGGGAATATACCTTCTTCATCCATTTTTTTAATGGCTTCCCGCTCACACTCTTTCGCTACAAACTTCTGTATCGTATCTTTAACAAATCCCTGTTCTTCAGTCAGTGCGAAATCCATTTTTTTATTCCTTTTCTCTTTCCATATCTGATTTTAGGATAGGCAGACATTGATCTGTCTGCCTATCCCCATAGTCCCGTAAGGACAATTATTTACACTTTACGATCCTGGCCCTTCCAGAAGGGTGCCCGGATCTTTTTCTTATCAATCTTTCCCAGATTAGTGAGCGGAATCTCTTCCCAGAATTCAACACTCTTCGGAGTAACCAGACTGCCCTTTTTCGACTTCACAAAATTGATCAATTCCTCTTCCGTTGCCGGCTTATCCTTGTGCAAAACCACAATGGCTTTGACCAGCTCGCCCCATTTTTCATGAGGCACTCCGATAACTGCAGCACTCTTCACCGCCGGGTGTTCATGGAGGACATCTTCAATCTCCCGGGGGAAAATATTGAACCCGCCGCTGACGATCATGTCCTTGGAACGGTCCACAATGTAAAGATAGCCTTCCTCATCGAACTTGCCTACATCTCCCGTCCACAAAAATCCGTCCTTGATTGTCTCCGCAGTCTGTTCTGGATTCTTAAGATAGCCGGACATCATGTTGATTGTCCGGCAGACGATATCGCCGGATTCTCCCTGAGGAACTTCCTTGCCGTCTTCACCGATAATGCGGACGTCGGCGGACATTACCGGTCGGCCGCAGGAAGTATAAATCCTCATTCGTTTCTCCGGATCGGCAATAACGTGTTCCTGTCGGGACAGGGCACTGATCATCATGGGCGTTTCCGTCTGGCCGAAAAGCTGGGTAAATATCGGACCCAGGGTGTCTACCGCCTGCTTCAGGCGTGCCGGAGCAATCGCGGATGCACCGTAAATGATATTGCGCAGGCTCGACAGATCGTATTTTTTGAGGTCCGGATGGTCGAGCAAAACATAAATCATCGTGGGCACAATGAAGGTCGAAGTGATCTTCACCTTTTCCACTCGTTCCAGAAACAACTTCGGATCAAAATGGTCGTGGATTTCGCAGATTCCCCGCTTCAGCAGAACCGGCAGAATCAAACATCCTCCCGCATGGGTCAACGGTGTGGCAAAGGCAAATGTTTCATCCCAATCCAATCCCAGGTGCAGCATCTCGCTGATAAATGTTCCCACCCAGGTATTCTGGGTCAGCATCACGCCCTTGGGAAGGCCCGTAGTACCGCCGGTATAAAAAATACCGACCAGATCCTCGCAATCATGCTCGACCTTGGGCGCTTCCGGCGGATTTTTGTCAATGAGACTCTGCATATGCTCATGGCCGGCCGGAACTGAAGCCGGATCCTTAGCCACGCAAATGAAATGTTTAACCGTCTCGAGTGAAGGTATCATCTCCTGCACCCGGGCAGCCATTTTCTCGTGATAAACCAGAACTTTGCATTCGGCCTGATTCAACATGTAAATGTGATCCTGGGAATTGAGCAATACGGCCAGGGGAACACGAACCATCCCCAGTTTACCCAGGGCGTACTCAGAGAATATGTACTGCGGACAATTGGCCATAAGAAAACCCGCCCGATCGCCCTTCTTAAGCCCCAGCTTGTGCATGGCATTCGCCAGTGAGTAGGCGTTCTTCTGCAGATCATCGTAGGTATATTTTTCATCGTTGAAAAGAATGGCGGTGTTTTGCCGGAAAGCCGCGACCGAGCGGTCGTAAAGATCGGCACAACTGATGCCGTGAAACATTGTTGTCATAATATTCCTCCTCTTCTCGCCGGTCATCCGGATCGTCCGTTTCTAAAAAGCGGACGATCCGGCGGCTGACGATTCAGTTATTATTTGTAAAATTTCTTGCCGTAGAGTTTTTCACTCAAGCCGATAAGATCAGCCCATTTCATCGGACCACCCTTGTCACCGGGGAAACCTACTCCCCAAATGGCGCCGATATCGATCGAGCGGGGGTCGGCTACAACTTTCTTTTGCAGGAGTTCATGGCCGGTTTGGGCAAAGGGTGTAAAGAGCATCTCCTGCAGTTCGTCAACAGAATATTCCTTCTGGTTATTTGCCGGGTTGATCAGGGGCAGCGCCTCCGGATCGGGAGCACCTTCTTTTGTATAAAATCCCTTGCCGTTCTTGTTGCGTCCGTAACGACCGGCCTTGTAAACATTCTCCAGCGCCGCCGGCGGTACCATTCCTAAAGATTTCGTCAGGACGAGATAGGATACGTCGATCCCAACCTCGTCGAGCAGTCGGATGGGACCCACAGGCAGACCGAACTTCATCATGGCGGCGTCAATCTTATCCATCCCTACGCCTTCCGCAAGAAGCTCCAATGATTTAATAAAGTAGGGGAAGAGCATTGCATTAACTACGAAGCCGGGATTGTCGTTGCAGACAACCGGGCGCTTGCCCAGAGCTGCACAAACCGCCATCATATTATTCACCGTGGCGTCGCTGGTCGCTTTGCCGCGGATAACTTCCAGAAGTTCCATCATCCAGACCGGGGAAAAGAAGTGGGCGCCGATAAACCGTTCCGGATTAAGGACGCTTCCGGCGAGTGTATCGACCGGCAGGCTCGAAGTATTCGTTGCGAGCAGACAGTCTTTCGCCACAACCTGGCACAGCTCCTTGTAAACTTTATCTTTAATGGCGGGATCTTCGAAAACGGCCTCGATAACTACA
>PHBF01000044.1 GCA_002841905.1 Deltaproteobacteria bacterium HGW-Deltaproteobacteria-17 | reverse complement strand
TCGCTTCGATGCTCGGGAGGCTCGTCTGCAGATCCTCCGGGAGCACACCCGTCAACTGATACTCCGCGACGCCGATGGGACAGCTGGAATCGCGCAGCGCATATTCCACGACCACCTGGTTTTTGCTCTTGCACAGCAACAACCCGATGGTGGGTCCGTCCTCCGGAGCCTTTTTCAGGGCATCCCAGGCGCTCAGATAGAAGCCCAACTGCCCGGTGTGCTCCGGCTTGAACGGGCAGGCCTTGAGTTCGACCACGAGGTAGCAGCGCAACTTCAGGTGATAGAACAGCAGGTCGATGAAGAAATCCTCCCCGCCGACTTCCAGGGGCACCTGTCGCCCTACGAAAGCGAATCCCGCACCCAGTTCAAGCAGGAACCGAGTGATGTGGGCAATGATGGCTTCTTCAATGGCGCGCTCTCCGGCTTCGTCGCTGACCCCTAGAAAATCGAAAAGATATGGGTCTTTCAGGGATTCGCGTGCGAGGTCCGAGTCAGGTTTTGGCAACTGCGATTCAAAGTTGGTGATGGCTTTTCCCTCTCGTTCGAGCAGGTGTCGCTCGATATGGATATTCAATACATTTCGCGACCAGCCGTGCTCGATGGCGCGGCGTGCATAGTCCAAGCGCAGTTGTGGCGTCTTGAGTTTGGTCAGCAACACCAGGTTGTGCCCCCATGGTAATTGTCCAACAGCCTGTTGGACAATTTCGCTGTCCGGCCAAGCCTCGGCGAAGGCACGCATATACATGAGATTGGCACGGGAAAACCCCCTCATCTCCGGGAACGCGCCGCGAAGGTCCCGCGACAGCCGGTCGATGACCCTGGCCCCCCAGCCCTCACGTCCCTGGCGCTCCAGGATGTCCCGCCCGATCTGCCAGTACAACAGCACCAGCTCGCGATTGACCGCCAGTGCGGCACGCTGCTGAGCTGAATGAATCCGTACCTTGAGCTCGGTCAACCAGCTGGCGTACTCGGGGGACATGGGGGTCAAATCTGACATGGGCCAACTCCGGGTTGAAGGGGTGGGTTCGTCATCTCTTCATTATCGGGGCCGCGCCGCGGCGGTTGCAGGAAATCGTGTGCAAAGCCCCACGTCCAATTCCGTCTGCAATGTGCTTGCCGTTGATGTCGTCCCGGGGCTTGACCCGACCTGCGACCTGCCCTACATTCAGGCAATCGTTGGCCACTGGAGCGGACCCACGGTCGTTGATGGGGATCCGCCAACAACGCCGAAGGGAAAGGATGCAAAGCAATTTCATGTTACGCTGCGATGGTCTCCGGATTTCCCCAAACGATCTCCGAAGCCATTTATTACGGCCCCCAGCGACGTTTTCCGCTCTGATGCGGATCCGTCCAAACATTGGTTAGGTGCTCTAGAAATGACGCAGTTGCTCCCACACATCAAAATCGAAACACACGAGAGTGGGCGTGTGTTTCTGGTAATTGATGATTACGAGCTATTCGACTTCATTGACGATTATTTGGCAGAGAAGTTCGAAATATTCTCGGAGTCGCGTACTTCTAAGGAGCGTGAGGGAGGAGAAGTAATTTCCTTGTACTTTCCCATTGGCGTTACCGTTGAGCAGGTCTCTGGTGCAATATCTTCGCTCTCTGCGGCAGAGGTTGAGGAGATATATCGACTCAACAATGGGTAGTATTTGGCGTGGTTATGGCGCAGTCGCACCTAACCCTTCGCTGCAGGCGCGACGGCCCTGACGGGCCGCGGCCTGAGCTCAAACGTTATACGGACCTACCCTCGGTGGCGGGTCTTCAGGCAAGTCACATAATGTTCGAGAAAAACAGGTAGAATCAACAGATGCAGGTCGTCCCGTTTGCCATTCCAAAGGAAAGCAAGATTCTTCTTGTCGGGGCCGGAGGTGGGTTCGACTTCGTTTGTGGCTTGCCCATCGCACTCGAATTGGAGGCCAATGGTCATACCGTCCATTTGGCCAACTATTCGTTTTCTAACTTGGCTTCGGCCGGAAGTTCGCGAGCACACTCGGAGAGCCTGGTCGAAGTCACCGCCGAATCGACGGGAAATGAGGACTACTTCCCCGAGCGAGACATCGCGGCCTGGTACCGGCAACACCGAAATTCAGAACGCTCCGTTTGGTGCCTGGCAAAGCGCGGACTGGCGGAAACACTGAGGTCCTACCGTTATCTGGTGGAGCGACTTCAAACCAACGTCGTAATTTGTGTAGACGGAGGAATTGACGGCTTATTTCGTGGCGACGAGACCGATCTTGGCACGCCTTCAATGGATACCGTGTCGGTATTCGCCACCCACCTGTGCGGCGCTCCTATTCGGACGTACGCGAGCATCGGATTCGGAACGGAAGGAGCCGAAGGATCCGTGTCTCACGCACAAGGTCTCAGACGAATGGCTGAACTTGTTGCCAAAGATGCTGCCCTTGGCGTTGGCTTCATTCAGCGCAATTCACCATCCGGTCTCGGGTTCCTTGATGCTGTCGACTTTGTGTTCTCACGCATGCAACCTGTGCGGCGCAGTATTATGGTCTCTGCGCTTGTCGCGGCAGTGCGCGGTGAATTCGGTCGAAGGGTAGTTCATCCCAAGACAGTGGATCGCCCGCCTTGGATTTCGCCGCTCACCGCGCTTGTGTGGTATTTCGATGCTGATGCTGTCGCTCAAGCCAAGCCGTACTATAAAGACGCATTGCTTACAGAAACGGTTGACGAAATGGCGGACTTGATAGAGTTCACACGCAATCGTCTCGGCGTCCAACAGTACGAATCAATTCCAATATAAGCCGCCCAACTCCGCATTGCAGTAGACCGTGCCTTCGCCTACGCTCAGTCCCGGCAACTGAATGCCAAACGTGAGGCAGAGCAAATGCTGGAAAAACTTCGTCAATACCTAGTGGTATGATGCAAGAGCCTGGGACCCGGAAAAAAAAGTGAAAAAAAGGGGATTGACAGGGGCGGTGAATATGATAAATGCGATTTTCAAGTACAAATCCCCCCCGCAGTCATGCGGTTGATGAACAACGTCGTTTTCCCAAAGGAGTCTTTGTCATGCCGTCGAGCGTCGAATTCGAAAACCATTATCGTTCCAGTGAGAAGTTGGTTGAACTGCTGAAGAAGGACCGCGGCAAGCTCGAGCCGCGGGTGGGGGCGGGGATCATCGACGGGTTCCATTCGGACTATCCGTTGCTGCGCCTGACCGCGCTCGACGCCCTGGGCGCGCGGCGGGCCAAAAAGACCGCCACCCTGGGCCAGGACGAGGCGGCCCAGCGGCTGGCCGGCCGGGTCATGGCCGGTCGCGGCGCGATCAAGGGCGGGAAGCTGAACAAGGAGATACAGACCCGGGCCGGCGTGGGCCGCCCCATGAACACCAAGACCGTCAAGACGGTGCTCGACGGCGCCCAGGCCCTCGTCGAGGCGTACACCCAGTTCCCCAACGAGCTGCGCTCCGTGGGCATCCTCCCGGCCGACATCGAGCAGATCCAGGCGCTCTCGGCCGCCCTCTCCACGAAGGACTCCATGCAGGAGCAGGCCAAGCTCACCTCCATGGAGTTGACCAGGCAGCGCAACGCGGCCCTCAAGCGCGTCAAGGACGCCATCTCGGTGATCATCGGCGCGGCCGGCATGCAGTTCGTCGACGACCCCGACCGCCTGGCCCTGTATCAGGCCATCCTCCCCACCACGAAGAACAGCGCCAAGCCCGCCGCCCCCAAGGCGTAGCGTCCGCGCCGCCCCCCCTCTTTGCCCGAAAACCCGGTCCAGTCGTCCACCGCGTTGTTCGTGTCGTCCATCGCGTCGTCTTTGCCGTCCACTGCGTCGTGGTGGCCGTCCACCGCGTCGTATTTGCCGTCAACTGCGTTGTGTTTGCCGTCCACCGCGTCGTGTTTGCCGTCCACCGCGTCGTGGTTGCCGTCCACCGCGTCGTGTTTGTCGTCAACTGCGTCGTGGTGGCCGTCAACTACGTTGTGGTTGCCGTCAACTGCGTCGTGGTTGCCGTCAACTGCGTTGTGTTTGTCGTCAACTGCGTCGTGGTGGCCGCGAAACGTCTGGTGTTTGGCGCCGAAATCGCGTCCCCGCGATCACGGGGACGCGAACCCGGAGTGAACCTTGAGCCGGACGCCCCGAGCCCCGACCGGGCACGTCGGAGGCGGCCGCAAGTGACCTTCCGGGGGATCATGAGCATGAACATCATCACAGGATCCTAGAGTCGACGCCAGGAGGAGCCGTCATCGGGGGCGCGGGGTTGCCCCTTCAGGTAGGAGTCGGCCTGCTCGCTGAAGGCGAGCTCCCATTGTCCGGACACCGCGTACAACCGGCTCCCGCAGTGGGGACACGAGGCCTCTTCGACGGGGCCCAGGCTGGCGCCGCATTTGAGACAGGAGGCCGGCTGCGCGGTCGGCGCCTCCCGCCGGCGCGTGAAGGTCCAGTATTCGCAGAACCGGCGGGGATGCCTGTCGGAGCCTCCCACGAGTTCACCCGAGGAGATCATCGTGGTGGTCTCCAGGCAGGAAGCCCTCAGCCGGACCGTCACCGCGTCGAGGTGGCGGTCCCGCTCGATCCGGCTCAACTCCATCGACAGAATCTTCAGGTCCTCCATCCGGTTTTTCTGCTCCCGCCGCCGGTAGCCCTCGAGCCGGTACCGGTAGGTGCCCAGCAGGCGCTCCCCGACCAGCGGCCGCATGCCCTCCGTGTCGTCCATGTTCCAGCATGCGTACAGCCCGTCGAAGACTTCCGTCACGCGCTCCCGCAGAAGTCGCTTGAAGTCGGGCTCCTCGTGCTCGAGCTCCTTCAATCGTTGTGCGAGGGAGGGGGAGAAGCGGGCCGGAAGGGTGAAACCTGGATCCTCCACCGGATGGTAGGCGATCTCTGCCGCCAGCCAGGGGTTCTCGTCGGTGCTGCGCAGGATCTCCCTGCACCTCCAGTTGAACAGATCGGAGCCGTAGTCCTGCCCGCAATGGTCACAGCGCTCCCCGAGGTGCTCGTGGGGCATGGGGGCACCGCAGGCCTGGCACGTCACGGCGAAGGGGCCGGGTGGGCGGCTGCGGACACCGACAGGGCGCTCGAACTCCAGGGTCACGAGCTGGCCATGGTAGGTGGGTGGCTGGTCCGGCGTCTTCAGCCGCCAGCTCGTGTCGAGCTCGACGAGGGCGATGACACGGGCCTGCGGTCCCACGAGCTGCCCCTCTTCAGGCGGCGACGCGTCCAACCGGTCGAGTTTGTCCAAACGGATGCCGCGGACCACCACGTCGCTGAGGCGGCTGCCGGTCGGCACCAGCGGGTCCTCCCGCAGCAGCCCGAGCATCTCCGTGGTGTAGAAGGGACGCAGCCGTTCGAGACCGGGGCGGCCCAGCTGGTGCAGGGTCTCCTGCCAGAGCCCGTACACGAAGTCGAGCATGGCGATGCGGGAGAAACCGGGATCCTCCTGCTGCAGCGCCTCGACCTGGGGGTCGATGAACGCCTCGGGAACCATTTCGTCCGGGCCCGTGACCCTTATCTCGGCTTTTTTCTTCATCGGCTTGTTCTTGTCGATCAGGACCTTGATCAGGACGGTGATGGAGATGCCGACGAAAAACAGCGAACCAAGGATGAAGACGACGAAATCCAAGGTGCCGCGCTCGCCGTCGGGATTGGCGTATGCAGGGGACGGCATCCCCAGAATGATGGACGTCACCAGCAGGGTCAGGGTTCTTCGCCGGCTCACGAATGCCTCCCGGGGGGATGGGACGTTTCATCCATTTGTTGGCCTCCGGCGGATACTATCTCCGAGGGTTCAGCGGATGTCAAGGTGCCGTGGGGGGGCCAAATGGGGTTTGCGAGGCACAGCCTCCCCGGATTCCAGGAAGTCGCGCTCCAGGCGCCCGATCTGGTGGAACAGCAGAAAGCTGGCCTGATGCGCCAGGCAGAGCAGGATGTTGGCGCGCACCTCAGCCGGTGCCGAGTGCAACACGTTCAGCGCCGACCGCAGGGGCTCGTCGAAGAAGGAAGAAGAAGAGGAAGATTCTGACTGGTCCGACGGGTCCGACGGGTCAGACGGGTCCGACGGGTCAGACGCTTTCGGCAGGTCCGACGTTTTCGGCCGGTCCGACTTTCCTCGGACTATTGTCGGGAAGCCGACGCGGCGGTTGCAGGAAATCGCTCGGCGCGGGTAATACTCGACGGCGCTCCGGCTACCTGGTCGGCGAGGTAAGCCGGAGTCGGGATGGACTGGGTTGTGCGGCGCCATTGCAGTTGGCGAAAATCCAACTATACTGAATTGCACCTTTGCAGGAGCGGCGCCCATGAAGTCTCCATGTACACTGTCTTGCCACCTGGGTACCAGGGCCCTGGCCGCGCTGGCCGGGCTCCTTCTCTTCACGGCCGGGTTCGTCTCCCTGGCCCGGGCACAGGACGAATACTGGTTCACCGGCGCCTGGAGTGCCTGCGACACCACCTGCGGCGAGGGCTTGCAGACCCGCGAGGTGTCCTGCTGCCTGCCGCCGTCCTGCGCGTCCATCGTCCCCGACGCCCAGTGCGCCGCCGTGGGCCCCCGCCCTACGGACACCCAGGCCTGCACCGCGACTGAAACCTGTGACTACACCTGGCAGACCGGCCAGTGGGGCGAGTGCTCGGCCGAATGCGACGGGGGACTCATGACCCGGACCGTCACCTGCTTCGAGACGGTGAACGCCACCGTCGTCGCCGAGGAGTTGTGCGATGCCGGCACACGCCCGGTCGGCGAACAGACCTGCAACGAGGATGCCTGTATTTCCTATTTTTCTTACGAAATCGGCGAGTGGGGTGAGTGCTCGGCCCTGTGCGTCGACCTGCCGGGCACCCAGACCCGGGACTTGAGCTGTATCTGGTACCCGTATGGTGAATACGTGGACATCGACTGCTGCAACAATACCTGGGATGAGCGCCCGGAAACCACGCAGTCCTGCGAAAGTGAAGTGCCGTGCGAACAAGGGCAATGGGAGGCCGGCGAGTGGGGCGAGTGCCATGGTTGCGGCAGTGACGGCATTCGCACCCGCGAGGTCACCTGCGTGGACCCGAACCCGGAGGACGGCGACGAACTTCTATACTGCGACCCCCAGACCGCGCCCGCCATACAGGAGTCTTGTTCCAGCGGCCAAACCTGTGACGATGGTCCTGGTCCGGATCCCTCCGGCGATTGCACCTGTTCAGCCTCGCACCGCGGCGCACCGTCATCCATCCTGTGGTTGGCCGCCGGCCTGCTGCTTCTCTTCCGCAGGCGGTCGGCATGATGGAAAAATGATGACTGGTTGCCGCACGGAGAACCATGTGCTATCAATTCATCCGGGAGGTGGCGCATGCATAAAAGAGTGCTGATGTTCGCGGTGATAATGCTCGCGGGCTGCACCTCGGATGACGGGGGCCGGGGGGTCCTTCGATCATTGAGCGTGGGTTCCGGCTTCGCCTGCGCACTGGATATCGATGGCGCAGCCTGGTGCTGGGGAATGGGCAAGAACGGCCAACTGGGCACCGGTTTCGAGAAGGAATCCATGAGGGCCCTCCCCGTGGCGGGGGAGCATCGCTTCGTCGGTATCTGTGCCGGCTATGTCCACGCCTGCGGGCTTGATGCCGACGGGGCCGCCTGGTGCTGGGGCGAGAACTGGGATGGGCAACTGGGCAACCCCTCCGACGCGCGCCGCCTGGAGCCCACCCGGGTGGAGACGCAGGAGCGCTTCTCTTCGCTGTCCTGCGGATGGGAGCATACGTGCGGGCTCGGCACGACGGGCGGCCTGTGGTGCTGGGGCTTCCTGGGGCGCGGCGTCACCGGGGATTCCTATTTCCAGATGTTCACCCCCACCCTCATCGATGCGGCCACCGACCTCGTCGAACTCGAGGGCAAGGCCAACGTCCAGGCTGTGCTCGACGCCAACGGCCGGGGGCGGCTGATCCCGGACCCGACCGTCTGCGATTTTGGCGGTATAAACGATATGAACTCTGGCGACGACAGCCCCCCTCCCCTGCGTCAGAACGCGTTGTGGGCCGGGATCACGCTCACCGCCTTCTGCGCAGGGGAACGCTTCGCGTGCGGGCTCGCCCCCCAGGGAATCTGGCTGTGCACGGGAAGCGTCTATTGGGATATGCCCTGCCTCACTGCACCCGAGCCTGTCTCGACGCGGCGCTTCGAGGCGCTGGCCTGCGCGTCCGAGAGCGTCTGCGCGCTGGACGGTTCGGGCGCTGTCTGGTGCATGGGAGAGAACCGAAGGCAGAGCCTGGGGATCGATTCTTTCGAGGAGAGCATAGTCGAGCCCCAGCGCGTCGCGACCGATCGCCAGTTCTCCGGCCTCGCCATCAATATCCGCAACCAGTGTGCGCTTGATTTCATGGGGCAGGCCTGGTGCTGGGGCAGCTTCATCTATTCCAATGATGACGAAATCATTACCCGGCCGACCCGGATCCAATAACGCATGATCCGAAGCTCCTGTCGCACGGAGATCCACCCATGATTCGTGGCTGCCTGTTCTTCCTGATCGTTCTATTGGCGAGCGCCCCGGCGCACGCATTCGAGTACCTTCCCGACAACCTGGCGGAGGTGCAATGGACCACCCGATTCGAGGACACGAATTTCTCGAATCGCCTGATCTCCGGGCTCGGCTTTCACCTCCAGTGGAAGCGGACCATCTTCTTCGGCGCCCGGTTCGACGACAGCTTGGGCACGCCCAAGTCCATTTCCCAATGTCCCCCAGTCGATTACCGCCGCTCCTGGTCTGGAGGAACCGGATGGATAGGTGCAAGTTTTTCGGACTTCCGGTTGGGCGCGCGCTACACCCGAAGCGTCGAGAGCATCGTGCAGCACCAATGCATGGGCTACGACGTCTCGGGAGATTCCACAGTTGAGATCAACGAATCCAGCGAGCTCCATCGCAATACCACCGAGCATCTCGGGGCGATGCTGGAATACCGGCTCACTCCCTCCGTCTGGGCGGGGGTGCTCTACGACCATCATTTCCAGGTCGCCGCCTGGGCGACCTTCGGCTTTCCGCGCCTGCTGTTCACCCTCGACGCAGAGCGGTTCTCGATCCCGCATGATCCGTTTCCACGCCAAGTCAGGACCGGCGCGCGCATGGGCCTGCGTTTCTCGCCCACGGGCACCGTCCTGACGAGGAGCCGCTTCCACATCATGACCTCTGTGGGCTTCGTCCATACCGATTTCGAAGCAGTCGATGGCTGGTCACCGGAGCAACCCACCGCATTACTGGTCGTGGTCTCCCTGGCCGGTCTCTGGCGCTGATCCCCTGCCCCATCCCCCCCTGGGATAATCCGCAACCATCGCAACCACTGTGATTCTCCGCACCTGACGGGGTAATTTCTTTTAATAGCTGGTTGCATCCACGCTGAAACATCGTATAGTCTAAGTTGTAACTACTTCGCCACGGAGTCCCGTCGTGAAACTTGTCTTATCCTCGAAGAAGCTCCTGTCCGGCCTGCTGGCCACCGGCTCCACGCTGGTCCTGGCCGCCTGCTACGGCGTGACCGCGAAAGACCTGTCCTATTTTGGCGGCTCTGTTGCGGATTCACAGAATGGACGGGGAATCCCCGGCATCGAGGTGTGCGCGAGCCAGCGGACCTACTCGGCCTGTGCATTGACGGACGAAGGCGGTTGGTACCATCTGGATGTGGACCCGGGCCTCTTCCATGCCGACTACGACCTCTGCGCCACCGACGTCGACGGCGCCGAAAACGGGCTCTACGGCGCCCAGTGCAGGACGATCCACGTCGATCAGGTCGATCCCTCTGAGGATTTCCTCCTCGACCGGATCGGGGAGTGACGGACATGCGTCCGCTTCCACTTCACCGCCTCGCCCTCGGCCTCTGGGTCCTCTGCGCCTGCGGGATCCCGGCGGTGGCCTCCGCCCGTGAACGATGGAAAAACGACTTCTCCCTCGAAATGGAGTCCATCGCCGGCGCCGAGATGGGCACGGGGCTCTCGGCTGCCTGGTTCTTCCGGCCGGTTCTGGGCGTGGGGGTCGCGGTGACCCGGGTCACCGGGGCGCCCCTGGGCGGCGTCTTCGCGGCCGTCCGCTGGCACGGGGCCGGCGGCTTTTTTCTTGGAGCGCAGACCGGCCCCCAGCTCGGGGACTTCGCCCGGTTTGTGGACGACGAGGAGCTGCCCCGGACCGGTCTGTTCTGGAACGGCGCGCTCTTTGCGGGCTTCCGCTTCGGGAGCGGCTTGCAGGCCGGCCTGAAGTGGGCCGCCACCGCGCCGATCCTTACCGACGACGGATGGACCCTCGGTGAGGCCCCGCTCCAGATGCTGATGGCGTTTTTCGGCTTCACCTTCATGGGCCCCCGGGCCGGCATCGCCGTCGAACCCCAGGAGGAGATGAGCCTGGTCCGCAGGTTGGCGGGGGAACAACACCCCTTGGGCGATCCCGCCGCCCCGGATTCCCCTGCGCCGCACCGCCTGTTCTCCCTGGTCGCGGGGCTGGGCACCGGCACGCCGGCCGGTCATTTCTTCGTGGAGGCCGGGTTCTCCCCGGTCCGGAGCGTGGAGATGACCGTCGGCTTCGGACGGGGCTCCGAGGGTGCGGCGGAGTCGGTCACCCTGCGCACCCGGAGCCTGGGGTTCCTCGCGCTGAACCACATCTTCATCGGCACCGGGATCTCCCATGAAACCATGGGCGAAAAACTTTTCCGTCAGAACCATTTGGAGAATCACGAGGAGTTCGTCATTGAGGACGCCTGGTTCTACAACCTCGAGACCGGATATGGATGGATCGACGACGACGGCTTCATGGGGCGGTTCGCCTTCGGCCTGACCACCCTGCTGAACCCCTCGGAGGGCACGTGCGTGGCCAACTGCACCCTCTTCACAGCCGATGGGCGGCCGGTGCCGACCCGGGAGACCGGGAAATTCGCACGGGTGACGCCCTATATCTCCCTCACGATGGGATTTGCCTTCTAGGACAGGAATCATGAGAATCCGTGACCGCCTCCCCCCTTTCCCCCTGCGAATCTGGCTCGCCCTGTGGGCGGGCTGTCTTTGGGCCGGGTGTGTGCACAACCCTGAGGGCGAGGACTGGTGGCCGTCGGGCACGGTGACCACCGCCGCCGGCTTCCCCTCCCTGGCGACGAGGGTCTGCGCGATCCAAGGGGCCTTTGTGGTGTGCGGCGGGACCATGAATGACGAGTCTTTCCAGCTCCGCGTGCCTGTCTCGATCCGGCACGAGGCCTATGAGGTCTGCGCCTACGACGGCAACGAGGACGGCGTCGACT